>CAZVKW010000005.1:8226-15672 GCA_964627945.1 uncultured Lentimicrobiaceae bacterium | reverse complement strand
GGTGGTTATATGGGCGACTACCTTGGAATTACCGCAAATGACGGAAGAGTATATCCTGTTTGGCCAGACAACAGAAGCGGACATATTATGTCATACTCATCTGTATATGAAACAAGTACACTCAGCAAACCATTTAGTCTTACAGCTGAGGTTGCCTTTGAAACAGGAATTTCAACCTTGAACTGGCAATATGAAATCGGACCCGGATTCCTCTATTTCCTTATTTATCGCGATGGAGTACTTCTTACAAATACTGCAAACACAAGCTATAACGATCAGTTGCCAACTTATGGCGTCTATGATTATGCCGTAACTGCCTTCTACGAAGGTGACGACGAAAGTGGTTCAGCAAACGCCAGTGTACAGTGGGGTGATGCACAGATTACCGTTGACCCTACCAGCCTGACACAAACCATGCGACCGGAAGAAACAGCTGACCGTCAGATTGTTGTGACCAATTCTGGTCAACTTCCACTCAATTATTCAATTGGTTCAGAAATTATTACTGTTAATCGCGAAACCAATGAATACTGTGCTGCTTCAGGTGGAGGCGACGAATATATTTCGAATGTTACAATGGGAGATATCAACCAGGCTTCAGGTTCAGATATGTATGCCGATTACACCAACCTCTCCACAGAAGTGAAAGATGATGTTCCTGTTTTGCTTACCATTACCAATGGAAATCCATACAGCAGCGATCAATGCGGTGTTTGGGTTGACTGGGATCAAAACGGTGTGTTTGATGACGAAGCTGTTGTTGTTGAAGGAAATCCCGGCAACGGACCTTATACTGCTAATATTCAGGCTCCGGTTGGCGCTGCTTCAGGTTCAACCACAATGAGAATCCGTGTTACTTACACTGGCTCTGTTGATCCTTGCGGAACAACACAGTATGGTGAGGTGGAAGATTATACAGTGAATGTTGTAAGCTGGTTAAGCTACGCTCCAAAAGTTGGTGTTATTGCTCCCGGAACAACAGAAACCATCACCGTTACCTTCAAAACCTACAATATTCCACTTGGTGATTACTATGCCAATTTGCTTATTACCAATAACGACCCTGACACACAGGTTGTTACCGTTCCTATTCATCTTATCGTTTCCGAAATTGAATTCATTGTTTCAGCCGGAACACCTGAATTCTGTGAAGGTGGCTCAACACAATTATTTGCTCAGGCCACTGGTGGAACTGAAGGCTTCACCTATTACTGGGAAACAGCCGATGGTGAATTGGTATCCAATGAACAAAATCCGGTTGTTAGTCCGACCGTGACCACAACATATATTGCTTATGCTGTTCAGGGATTGGAAACATTTACAAGTCAACCGGTTACAGTAACTGTTCATCCATTACCTGTTGTTGAACTAGGTGAAGCTCAAACACTTTGCGGTGAAGAAACCCTCACATTAGATGCAGGAAACGAAGGATCAACCTTTCTCTGGTCAAACGGAGCCACCACCCAAACCATCACCGTAGGCGCTACAGAGTTTGGTGTTGGAACACATGAAATCAGTGTTCAGGTAACTTCTCCTTTCACCTGTCAGACAAGCGATGCAGTTTCGGTTACCATCGAAGCATTACCGCTTGTTGCTCTTGGTGATGATCAGCAGCATTGCGGTGCCGATGCAGTTGTTCTGGATGCCGGAAACTCAGGATCAACTTTCCTGTGGTCGAATGGCGAAACAAGCCAGACTATTTCGGTTAATCCGGATGCAATTGGTTACGGAACCCATGAATTCTCAGTAAGCGTTACAAGTCCGCTTGGCTGCCAGAGCAATGATGCTGTTCAGCTCACTTTCTATCAGGCTCCTCCGGTTGCTAATCTGGGTCAGGATACCACCCGCTGCCTTGTTGATCAGATCGTTCTTTCGGCTGGTGTATCAGGATACAGCTATCTGTGGTCAAACGGAGAAACAACAGAATCGATCACTCTTGTTGGAAACACTGTTGGTGTTGGTGCAAAGACCTACTATGTTGATTTAACCAGCGAAAATAACTGTGTTAGCCGTTCAACTGAAAAAGTGGTTGAGTTCCTCGACTGCTCAGGTCTGAATGAAACCAATGCCGCTATGGTTGATGTTTATCCTGTTCCAAGCACGGGTGTCGTAACACTTAAATTTAATCAGTTAAGCAACGAAACTTTCCGCATCAGTGTTCTCGATGCAGCCGGAAACGTAGTATATCGTCAGGACAATGTCCAGACTTCGGTCAATAAACTTCCAATCAATCTGACTACACAGCCTGCCGGCATGTATACCCTGGTTCTGGAAGGAAAAACCACAATTCAGAAGAAAATTATTATCAATCGCTAATCCAAAACCCAATGACTATGAAAAAAATCATTTTCTCTATCTTTTTTGTTCTGCTGAGTTTTCTCAATTTTGCTCAGCAAGTTCCGCGTCAGCTTGTACTTGTTGAGATAGGTACTGGTGGATGGTGTACTTATTGCCCGGGTGCTGCCATGGGTGCCGATGACCTTCATGCAAACGGCGATCCTGTTGCCATCATTGAAAATCACAATGGCGACCCATATGCTACAACCATGTCAAATGCAAGAAACAGTTATTATGGCATTACCGGATATCCTACCGCATGGTTTGATGGTCGAAATGCAGTAGTTGGTGGTAGTCATACAACTTCGATGTATCCGCAGTATATTTCAAGAGTAAACAGCCGTATGACTGTTCCAACGTCTTTCCTGCTCGGAATCACTGGTTCAAATGATGGTGACAACTACACTATCAATGTAAATATTCAGAAAGTTGCTGATTATCAGGTTGAAAACTGTGTTGTTCATCTTGCACTAACCGAATCGGACATTCAATACAACTGGCAGGGACAAACCGAAATGAATTTCGTAAGCCGAATCATGGTTCCGAATCAAAATGGAACTCCTATTACAATGGCTACAGGCGAAACACTTGACGTTCCATTGAGCTTTACTTTCAACAATACTTGGGTAAAAGACAATTGCGAACTCATTGCCTGGGTACAGAACAACACAACCAAAGAAGTAATGCATTGTGCCAAAGTAATGGTGAACGACCTGAGCCTTGGAATGTCAGTTGATTTCTCAGCTGATGTTACAACTGGTTGCGGTACAACAGATGTTCAGTTCCAAAACCAGTCTGCTGGTCAGGATCTTACTTATACATGGATATTCCCAGGTGGAACACCTGAATTTTCGTATGACGAAAACCCGCTTATTACATACAGCGTCGAAGGTCAATATCCTGTTACCCTGACGATTTCAAATGGTACTGATTCAATGGAAATTACCAAAGAAAACTTCATTACCATTCATCCTCCAATCGACGTAACCTTTGCTGAAGTTCCTGTTCTCTGCACATTCTGGGAACCTGTTGAACTTACTCAGGGAGCTCCTGCAGGTGGTGTTTATTCAGGTGATGGTGTTGTAGATGGTTTCTTCAGCCCACAGCTTGTTGGTCCAGGAACATACAACGTTACGTATTCCTATACCGATCCTGAATTTGGTTGTTCAAAAGAAGCTACCCAGCTTGTTACCGTTGACGAATGTCTTGGTATCAACGAACAGGTTAATGGTATTGAATTATCGATTTTACCTAATCCAACAACCGGACGTTTCGTAGTAAATATGAGCAGCGACGCTTCGAAAGAAGTGAGCATTCGCGTGCTTAACAACCTCGGAAAAGTGGTTTTTGAAAGCAATCACCTGAATGTTTCAGGCAACAGCCAACAAACCATTGACCTGAGTGAAAATGCTGATGGCGTTTATTTCGTTCAAATTGAATCGAATGGCAAAACCTTTAACAAGAAAATCCTTGTTAAATAGTTATTTGCTCAATTAATACTTAAAAAGGCAGTTCTCAGGGACTGCCTTTTTTTTTGTTACCAACTCAATAAGTAAGGTACGACTCAATATTGTTTTACCCGAATCATCCGAATATAGCACTCTCATTTCCTTTCCCTATCTTTGCAGCCAAAATTCTAATTGCATGAGTCTTATATTGAGCGAACAGGAACAGGTTCGGCGCGGTGCCCTAAAAGAAATGTATGATCTGGGAATGAATCCCTATCCACCCGAAGCCTTTGAAGTAAATAGCAATACTACTTCGATCCACAATAATTTTAAAGATAACGAAGCTGATTTTCAGGATATTTCAATTGCCGGACGTATCATGAGCCGCCGTATCATGGGAGCAGCCTCTTTTTGTGAATTACAGGATGCTTCAGGCCGGATTCAGTTATATATTAAGCGCGATGATATTTGTCCGGGCGAGGACAAAACCATGTACAACACTGTATTCAAACGCCTGCTCGATATTGGTGACATTATCGGTATTCGAGGCTATGTATTTGTTACCCAGATGGGTGAGATCACCATACATGTGCGTGAGCTAAAAGTTTTGAGCAAATCGCTTCGTCCGCTTCCGATCGTAAAAGAAAAAGATGGCCAGATTTATGATGCTTTTACCGATGCCGAGCAGCGTTACCGCATGCGTTATGTCGACCTGATCGTGAACGAACATGTGAAAGAAACCTTTATTAAACGAACACGCATCATCAATTCAATGCGTAATTTCTTCAATGAACAGGGTTATCTTGAGGTGGAAACTCCTATCCTTCAGCCCATTCCGGGCGGAGCTGCTGCCCGGCCTTTCATTACGCACCACAATGCTCTAGATATTCCGCTCTATTTGCGAATTGCTAACGAATTGTACCTCAAACGTTTGATTGTCGGTGGTTTTGATGGTGTTTATGAATTCGCAAAAGATTTCCGCAACGAAGGTATGGACCGCACACACAATCCTGAATTCACCGTAATGGAGATTTATGTGGCGTATAAAGACTACAACTGGATGATGGATTTCACCGAAAAAATGCTGGAAAGAGTTGCTGTCGAAACAAATGGTAGCAGCACTGCAAGCATCAACGGACAGGAAATCAGTTTTAAAGCACCCTTCAAAAGAATTGGCATACTTGATGCGATTAAAGAACATACCGGCTATGATGTAAGCCAAAGTACTGAAGTTGAACTTCGTGATATCTGCCGGAAACTGGGCATTGAAACCAACGAAGCCATGGGAAAGGGCAAACTGATTGATGAGATTTTTGGCGAAAAATGTGAACATCATTATATTCAGCCAACATTCATCACCGATTATCCGGTCGAGATGTCGCCACTTTGCAAGCGTCACCGCGAAAATCCGGAACTGACGGAACGTTTCGAGCTCATGATAAACGGAAAAGAAATTGCCAATGCTTATACCGAATTGAATGATCCGATCGATCAGCGCAGGCGATTCGAAGAACAAATGAATCTTTCGGAAAGAGGCGATGACGAAGCCATGTTTATCGATCAGGATTTTCTTCGTTCGCTTGAGTTCGGAATGCCTCCAACCTCAGGAATGGGCATCGGAATCGACCGACTGGTAATGTTGCTCACCGGAAATACCACCATTCAGGAAGTGCTTTTCTTCCCGCAGATGCGTCCTGAAAAGATCAGGAAAGGAATCAGTGCAGCCGATTTCATTCAGATCGGAGTCTCCGAAACATGGGCTGCTCATCTCGTCCCTGCTGGCTTTGCAAGCATCGAAATGCTGATGGACGAAAAAGCCAACATAATCCAGCAAAAACTGAACGGATATCGTAAGAAAAACAAACTCGATATCCCTGCTGTTCAGTTAGATGAAGTGGAATCATGGCAAAAGCCGAAAACCGAATAGTGCTATTCTAAATTATCATTTTGATATTCAGATATATAACTATTTCTTATAATAAACTATCTGTCCCGATCATATTGATTTTTTTAGCTGTCTCCTGTTGATTCATTGACTCACAATTCAAAATTCCAGACCTGAAACTGGCTGATCAAGAGCCGCTTTCCGCAATCATCACTTGCATAAACAAGTAAATACTTCTAACTTTGCCCACTAAAGTGTATTACCATGACACAAGATAATTCTGGCTTCACCAATCCCATTCCATCACCCAATGCAACCCGTTGGGTGTATATTCTGCTGGCCATTTTTGCATTACTGATTATCCTTCTCTCGATCTGGCTGATTTCAACCAAATCGAATCTACGCGTTTTACAGGCCGAAAAAGATCAGCAACGTATTGGTCTTCAAAGGGAAGTGGACAGTGTAATCAATATGCACAACGAAACCAAAGCCGCTTACGGTGCCCTTGCCGACTCACTTACAGCCAAAGACAGTCTTATCCAGGCCAATGCTACTGAAATCAGGAGACTGCTTGATACAGAATGGGAATATTATAAAATCAAGAAAAAGCTCGAACGCTTGCAGGTGATCTCACAGGGTTATGTCAGACAAATGGACTCTCTCTATGTGGTTAACCGTGAACTCACCGAAGAAAATGAACGTATTCGCGAAGAAGTGACCATCGAACGGAAACGAAACATACAGCTCAATAAAGCCAAGGAAGAACTCAATGATAAGGTTGAAATGGCAGCCGTATTTAAAACATTCAATGTGAGTTCAGTTGGTGTGCGTCAGAAAGGTAGTTCGGGCGAAACTGTAACAGACAAAATAAAAAAGATCGAAAAAATTAAAATCTGTTTCACAATTGCCAGCAACAGCATTATCCCTCCGGGAAAGAAAACCTTATATCTGCGTATCGCCCAGCCCGACAGGAAAGTTCTTGTAAAAGGCAGAGGTGACGAATATTCTTTCGTTTACCGTGGCGAAAGACTGCAATATTCCATCATGGAAACCATCGACTATCGCAATGAAGATCAGGAAGTTTGCGTTTACTGGGACAAACGCGAAACACAGGATCTGCAGGATGGCCTCTATAATATTGATATTTATGAAGGCGACCAGATCATCGGAATGGTGAGTATGGTCCTGAGGAAATAATTGATCCCGGCTTTAATTTTGATCGTGCCTGAATTCAGATTTGTCAGCGAACTGATTATTTCAGCTTCATCCCGAAATGGTATTCTTCTGGATTACAATACTTTACTAAATTGAATTCAAGCGATAGGCATCCTGCCGCAGGAAAACAAAAAGCATGATCGTAAAAGCCCAGAGACTTGATCCCCCATAGCTGAAAAAGGGCAAAGGGATACCGATCACAGGCACCAATCCAATGGTCATCCCGATATTAATCGCGAAATGGAAAAAGATGATTGAAGCAACACCGTAGCCATATATTCGGCTGGAGGCCGATCGTTGTCGCTCTGCCAGTGTGATTAAACGTATTAATAAAGTGATATACAAGCTGATAACTATAACCGATCCTGCAAAACCATACTCCTCTCCCACTGTGCAGAAAATAAAATCGGTGCTCTGTTCAGGCACAAAATTGTATTTCGTTTGTGTTCCATTCAAAAAACCTTTGCCAAAAAATCCGCCTGAACCAATCGCAATCTTCGACTGATTCACATTATAACCAGCCCCTTTCAGATCCGATTCGAGTCCGAGTAAGACATTGAT
>CAZVKW010000005.1:0-8126 GCA_964627945.1 uncultured Lentimicrobiaceae bacterium | reverse complement strand
ACCAGCCGGGTATTCAGATTCCGAATGTCGGAATTCAGCCTTCCAAGATATGATGCCAGGGCAAGGGCTGTTCCAAACTTGGCAAATTCGCTTGGTTGCAGGGCAAAACCGCCAATCTGAAACCATGATTTTGATCCTGCGATTGTGGTTCCAAACAAAAGAACTCCAACCAAAACGATCAAAATCAGAAAATAGATTGGAAAGGCAAATGCCGGAAAAAACTTTGCATCAGTAAGCATCACCATGAATGCAAGAACCAATGCAAGTGCGATCCAGATCATCTGTTTTCCATAGCGTTGCGACATATCAAATATGCTGCTGTATTCCTCATCATACACAGCTGAGTAAATGCTCACCCATCCCATAAAAGTGAGTGCCAGAAAAATGAGCACCGTTGCCCAGTCGATATTAGCCAGAAGACTACGGTTATTCTGCATCGAGTTCGTTGAAATTTTTGTTGAGTATTTCCTGTTCGAGTTCAGTTCTTTTAATCTCTCCGGTAAGGAATTTTTCGATCATGAGCGTGGCGATCGGAGCTGCCCATTTTGATCCGTAACCGGCATTCTCAACCACTACCGAAATAGCAATTTTCGGATTATCGAATGGTGCAAATGCGATAAATAATGAGTGGTCTGCTCCGTGAGGATTCTGCACAGTTCCTGTTTTACCACCAGCTTCAATTCCTTCAATTTTATTGTAACGTGCTGTACCGTGTGAACCTTCGAACACATCGCGCATGGCATTTTTCACCACTTCATAGTGTCTTTCATCAATTCCTGTATACCGGCGGGTTGTAAAAGAAGGATTGATGCTGTCACCATCTCCGATTTTGTGAATCAGGTGAGGTGGATAGAAATATCCTTTGTTGCCAATGATCGCAACTTCATTTGCCAGCTGCAATGGAGTAAGCAGAATCTCACCTTGCCCGATTCCATTTGAACGAACCGTCATGGCATTCCAGCTTCCCTGATAAACTTTATCATAATAATCACGTGTTGGAATATTGCCCGATACCTCGAACGGAATATCAGTATTGAAAGGTTTTCCAAAGCCAAAATTAAACATCGCGTTCTGCCAGTATTCATAGGCTTCTTTTAAGCTTCCAAGACGGCGGTTTTGCAGAATACTCCGAAATGTATTCCAGAAGTAAGGATTGCAAGAGTTTTCGATCGCAGAAGGTAGTGCAAGCGGACTTGGATGCGAGTGGGTACATTTGATCGGGGTGGTTGATTTCCCTTGGCAGGAAAAACGCGTATCAGGTGTAATGGATCCGCTTTGAAGCGCCACAAGGGCATTCATCATTTTAAAGGTTGATCCGGGTGGATAGGTTCCACTGATGGCACGGTTGATCAGGGGCTTGCCTTCGGCCTCAAGTAACATATTGTAATTGGCACTGCGAATACGGCCAACAAGCAGATTAGGATCATAGGTCGGACTGGTAATGAGCGCCAGAACCTCGCCAGTAGATGGGTCAATGGCAACCACACTTCCGGTTTTTCCATTCATTAAAGCTTCGCCATATTTCTGAAGATCAGCATCTAAACCAAGATAAAGATCTTTCCCTGCTTCGGGAAGCGTATCATAACGTCCGTTTTCGAAACTCCCTTTTGCACGGTTATAAACGTCAACCATCACGATTTTCATCCCTTTCCGGCCACGGACAGCTTCTTCATAAAAGCGTTCAATGCCCGATTTTCCGATATAGTCACCACTTTTGTAGTAAGGATTGTCATCAATGTTTTTCTGACTCACTTCACCAATATCACCCAAAATATGGGCCGCAATGGGATCCGGATATTTACGTAATGTTCGTGCCTGGAAATAAAACCCTGTGAAATGATAAAGTTTCTCTGCAATAAAGCCATAATCCTCTTTTGACACTTGTTCAAGAAAAATGGATGCCTTATGGCGTGAAAATGCCTTGGCTTTCTTGATGCGGGCAATAAATGACTGTTTATCCAGGCGTAGTAATTTGCAGAACTCAAGCGTATCAAGTTCCTTCACCAATTTAGGAGTCACCATCAAATCATAGGCTGCTTCGTTGTAAACCAACAACTTACCATTTCTATCGAACATTTTACCGCGGGCAGGATATTGCGTCATATAACGCAACACATTGTTCTGCGACGACATTTTGTACGATTTGTTGATGATCTGCAAATAAAACAACTTGCCCACAAACAAAACTGCTGTTGCCACAAATATGAGAATGATGATGTTTTGTCGGGTAGCGTAAGTGTTTTTCTTCATTGCGCCTTTTTTCGCGCTGCAAAAATACGGATATCTGTTGAAAGCTTGCTGTATCCTTTAGCCTGAAATGATAAAAGAAATTAAATTATTCAATTTCAATGTTTTATAAGAACAATTGGCTGTGTGCTCACCTCGTTGCTGATATGTAATTCGCGGTCGATGATCTTCACCTTAAACTGAATAGTGTCGGATAAAGCCAGTGGATTATTAATATAAAGCGTATCGCTAATGATTCCTTTGATTCCCTGCTGTTTGTCTTTCGGAAGAAACAATGGCATCCTTGCGTTAAAAGTTAGTGTATCGTATTGTTGGGTGGTATTGTTCCACGAAAGCAAAGGGATCTCCTTAAATTCGCCGTGGTCCATTTCGAAATAAGTAATCAGCAGATTGTAATAATAATCGCCTTTCGGATGATACGGAAAGAGGGTATCCTCCTGATCCAGACCCAGATCACCATCGCCATCTGTATAGGAAAACGAAAGAACTCCCCGCTCACTGATACCGGTCTGTGTGTTGATCAGCAACTCAAAATTCTGAAAAACGATGATCGGTTCAACCGGGTATTCCTCCAGCTTCCGGCAGGAGAAGCTCAGCACCATAAGCAAACAAATTACCAGTATCTTTGCCACGTTTCAGCGGTTTTTACAAGGATGTAAAAGTACAATTATTCGTGAAACAGGGCGAAAAATGAATCAGCCGGACAATCTTAGGGAAAGGATTTTCAACTGCCGGAATGAAGACAGTTTTAACAGTCTTGCGCTTGAAATTTTCGGATTTCAGTATCAAAACAATCCCGTTTTTCATCAATATTGCGATCTTATTCACAAGCTTCCATCACAGATAAAACACTTTACAGAACTTCCTTTTCTGCCTGTTGATTTCTTTCGTAGCCACAGCATCCGATCGGTGGAGGCAGAACCAACAATCACTTTCACGAGTTCGGGTACAAGCGGAGAAATGACTTCGCGACATCTACTTTCAGATACCGGCTTGTACGAAAAAAGTTTTAACACAGGTTTCCATCATTTTTACGGAGACATTCGCAACTACTGCATTCTTGCTTTGCTGCCCTCCTATCTTGAGCGCAATGGATCATCACTGGTATATATGGCTGATCATCTGATCAAGGCTTCCGGGCATCCTGATAGTGGTTTTTATCTTTACGATTTTGAGCGATTGCACCAAAGCCTGATCAAAATGAAAGAGGCAGGTCAAAAGACTATTTTACTGGGCGTTACATACGCTTTGCTTGATTTTGCATCTGCTTATCCGTTTGATTTTCCGGAACTCATCGTGATGGAAACAGGCGGAATGAAAGGTCGCAGGCGTGAAATGATCCGCGAAGAAGTGCATGAACAACTCAGTGCAGGTTTTGGGGTGCAAATGCTTCATTCTGAATATGGTATGACGGAATTGCTTTCGCAGGCTTACTCTTTTGGTAAAGGAGTTTTTAGAACGCCCCCCTGGATGAAAATCCTCATTCGCGATACGAACGATCCTCTCTCGCTGGCGTCTGATGGCAAGACCGGCGGTATCAATATCATCGATCTGGCCAATATTGAATCATGCTCCTTTATTGCTGTTCAAGATCTGGGGCGCAGACATCCTGACGAAAGCTTTGAGGTATTGGGTCGTTTCGATCAGAGTCAGATCAGGGGTTGCAACCTAATGGTGGAATAAAAGAAAAGTGGAAACTTATTGGAAAGTGATTATCGATTGATCCCAAAGGACAATCTTTGGGTAAATCTAATCGGCCTTTTCAACCATAAGTCTGATGCTGCGGATGTTCTCGAGATAGAGTTTGCTCATCTTATTTTCAATACGCAGTCTGACTATTCCGGGAGTGTTCAGCTTGAAACCTTTCATATAGGTAAAAGGCGAAACGACAACACCATTTTTCTCCTTTCCCAACCAATGCAGCGATTTGTCCTGTAGGCGGATTTCGACCTCACGCGAACGCATTGTCTCATCAGGTAAATACACCGTGATATTCATGGCAAGATAATCGTACGGATAAGTGGTTGGCGTGCTGATTTCAAATTTCAGGTCATAGAGCGATGTAATATCCTGTATTTCAAACTCTTTCTCAATGATCGCAAAGCGATTCCACTGGTCCTTTTCGAAAGTTTCGGTATAATCATACAGCTGTTTCGATCCGCATGAAGAGAGAAATATCAGGAAAACAAACGGAAGAAACATTGAAGTTTTAATACGCATATGAAATGGTTTCGAACGGCAAAATTAACAAATTAGCCTTGTTGGCCCGAATTCTTGTGGCCTGCATTCATCAGTTATTGCGTTTGTTCTGACCATGACGATAGCGGTATCCTTTCCCCTGCTGTCCTCCGGCTGACTCGTTTCCTAAAAGAAATGAATAAGAATCATTGAGCCGAAGTACCTGTTCAGGAGTGCATAAACCTTTGACATCTATGTATTTCGTTGCGATCTGGTGTAGCAATTCACCTTGAATCTGCCCTAGCTCGCGGGTCAGCTGCCGAATCTGTACTGTATCCGGAAAATCATTGCGCATTTCATCTGCCAGTTCTGATTTCAGGATTCTGATCTGTTCGGCCATGGGTTGCGACACATCGCTAAACCGTGCTCTGATCTTTCTGTATCCACTTTGTTGCTCGTTATTCATCCCAAGTTTGTTTTGTAGATAATCACTTTCAATACTGGTATTTTCTGTGGCTTTATCCTGTACAAAATGATAAATAATAGTGATATCAACTGCGATATTGAAAATGAGCAGAAGACCCAGAATCCAGATCAATTGACTTTTTTGGAGTATAAGTTTCATGGTTTTTCGTTTAAAATGTCATAACCCGGAATAAAACAATCGGTTTCATCATACATGATCTGTTCAGCAAGAATCTCCGTTTCATTCACAAAAACCTGTGAATCATCTGTTTGAATATATTTCCCTGCAAAAAAACTTCCGGTAAATACACCTCCGAAAACAAAAACGCCAATAACAAGAATGGCAAAAACTTCTGCCCGTATCGGATTTGTAAACAGACCTGATTTCTTAGCCTTTTTAATACTCAGAATGCGCGTTGCCAGAAAAGGATTGGATGTCAGCAATTTCTGGTTTTCAATTGTCAAATGTAAGAGACGAATTTGTTCAAAATGCTTCCGGCAATCAGCACAATCAGCCAGATGGACATCCACACGGCTTCGTTCAAGCGGACTGATTCCTGAAGCATAATATTCCCATGCCCGGTCGGTAATCCGCATACAACTTTCGTTGGTTAAGGACTGATTATCATTCATTTTCTGTAAATTTTATTTTCGTAAATGTTCGTATGGTATTTTGCATATTTCTCTTAGCCCTGTGTTGTAGCGACTCAACGGCTGAGAGGCTGACATCCATGATATGGGCAATTCTCTCATTGCTCATTTCATCGTATTTACTGAGTGTGAATGCAATACGTTGATTGTTAGGTAATTTTCTGAGTGCATGAGCCAATAGAAAACGTGCTTCCTCACTGTTTTCCCTCATTTCACCGGGATTATAAGAGGCTTGCGGAATCTCCTTTTTTTCTCTTCCAAAAACCAGATTATCGATATTCCTGAACATTGCCTTCATTTTGCGTTTTCTGAGAAAATTGAGCGATTTATTAACGGCAATCCTGTACATCCATGTCTCAAGTTTCGACTCACTCCGGTAGGTATGAAGCGATTCTATCACGGCAAGGAATACTTCCTGAGTCAGGTCGCTGGCATCATCCGTATCCTGAACAAATCCGAGACAGGTTCTGAAAACCCTGTCTCTGAATTTGTTAATGAAATCGGTGAGTTCCCGTTCGTTCAGCTCCATCTGTTTGTCTTTCAGTTTTCAGGAACAATATTGCTATAGAAATACTGGTTTGCAGAAAATCTTTTATGCCAGATTAACGAGCCACATTCTTTACTGCTTGTCCGTTTCCACGACACTTGCCATAGCCTCTTCCCTGACCACGTCCGTTCATTGCCTTTCCACGATGATCACAGATACCGTCATTGTTGGCGTCCACAAAGTTTCTTCCGCGTTGATTACCCGGTTTGTTGCCCAGATTATCACACTTTCCATCCTTGTTGTTATCTGTGTAATTAGGCCCTAAACGCTTGCCCTGTTGACTGTTATCGCAAATACCATCGCCATTGCTGTCAACAAAGCCTGAACCGGGACTTTTGACTACATTTATCTCACTTGTTTTATCTGATTCTTTTACCGGAACAGGTTTATCGGTTGAAACCTGTGCCTGAAGGCTTGCGCCTGTAATTCCTGCTAAGAACAGGAAAGTACATACTGCTTTTTTCATAGTTATAGTTTTTAAGATGTTTGTTCACCTTTAGACAACTTAAGCAGACAAAACTTGCGGTCGGATGAAAATTATTGATGAAAATCGTGTTAATTTTCGCTTTTGATCATACTGAAGGCTGAATATCTATCTTCACAAAAAGCCTTTAGTATATAAATTCCTGAAGGTAACTTATTGATATTGAGCGACAAAATAGGGATAATCAACTTTCCGTTGAAATCATTTTCAGAAATAGGGATCCTCTTACCTAAAATATCAAACAAAGCAAAAGTGATTGGTTCAGAATTGTAAGGATTCACCATGATCACCGAATTTTCTGTAATAGGATTCGGGAATATCGTAAACAAACTTTCCTGAACTATCAACTCGGATTGCCCGACAGGTCCATCATATTCATAAGCGCCCATATCAATCTGGTCATAGATGATTCTTGCGTGAAAATCAAAATCAAATGCCGGAAGCATCAGTCCGGTCGTATCGGGCGTTCCACTGTTGATACACGGACTCTCCATTTTTAAGCGGAAATTTCGATCAGCAACATCCGAAAATACAGGATCAGATTCGATGCAGTTTTCATAAACACCATGAAAAGTGCTTCCTCCAAAAGAATCAGTACCATATTGAATATCACAATGATAGAACTCAGGTTCGGAATATACATCCCATATCCAGACCTGCGATCCAATGGAATCATAAGCATAATTGCCATATATGATGCTGTTGTATAACTGACTATCGGCGTAATCGTTGCAATAATACCCCCCACCCATGGCAGAAGAATTTCCGGTAATGGTGAGGTTCGTCATGCGCGGAGAAGCAGTAAGACAGGCAACTCCTCCCCCAAAAAAGGTGGATTCATTATTGATAATCAACAGATTGGCAATGGATCTATCGGGCGAACAACGCAAAAAACCCAATCCTCCGCCCAGTGCGCTGTAATTGTCATCGAATACGCAGTTCAGCAAAACCGGGTTCGAATACTCGAATGCGGCACCTCCACCCACTCCGTTTGATGTATTTCTGACGAAAGTATTTCGCTGAACATCTGGGTTCGAACTCACGAAAAAGATTCCGCCACCGTACCCATAAATCAAGCTGTCGTTACCGGCACGGTTATCAGCTATATAACAGTCTTTCAATACAATATGCGATTTTGAAGCATAAAGTCCACCGCCCCTAAAGAAAGCGTAATTATGTGTCAACCCGGAATGACTGATTGCCAGTTTGCTGAATCGGTTCAGTCGGAAAGCTCCTCCATAACAATTCACCGAGTCGCCAACAGCCTTCCCGAATGAAAAGCGGCAATATTCGAAATCAGAAGAATCATTTTCTAAGGGAGTTTCTTCAAAACGGATTCCGTTCCAGCCTCCGGCCTGACTGTGAATATCGCCGAAGCCAGTCGTATCAGTTACCGTGAACAAAATACTATCTGCTTCTGTTCCGATGGCCCTGAGCCTTCCCTGCACATGGATAGAATAATATCCTTCGAATATTACTTTTGTTCCGGCAGCAATTTCAAGTGTGGCAGCATCCGGAATCACAACATCGCATTGCACAAACACCGTATCATAA
>CAZVKW010000004.1:20088-59895 GCA_964627945.1 uncultured Lentimicrobiaceae bacterium | reverse complement strand
TCACGGTTGCCACGATTATCTCCGGCTGTTGTCATCAACTGAAGATAATCAATATAAACCATCTGAATATCAAACTGTTGCTTCAGTCGTCGGCATTTAGCCCTGAGTTCAAAAATTGATAACTGGGGTGTATCGTCGATAAAAAGCTGAGCATTGGTAAGCGGGGATATTTTTGCATTCAACTGATGCCACTCATGTTCAGCAAGATCGCCTTTACGAAGTTTTTCGGCCGGAAGATGTGTTTCACTGGAAATCAGACGGGTAACCAACTGAACGGATGACATTTCAAGGGAGAAAAAGGCAACAGGTTTATTGAAATCAACCGCTGCATTGCGGGCCAGATTCAGGGCGAGTGCTGTTTTACCCATACTGGGTCTTGCAGCCAAAATAATAAGATCCGATTTTTGCCAGCCTTGTGTTATTCGGTCAAGACCTGTATAGCCGGAAGGCACACCCCGAAGATTATTATCACTGTTTTTGGCTTTCTCGATATCGTTTATTGCCTGCCGTATCAGATCAGGCATGGTGCTGAAACTTCGCCGCAGATTGGTCTCACTTACACTGAAGAGATTCTGTTCAGCGCTGTCGAGCAGATCGAAAACGTCTGTTGTTTCTTCATAAGCATCCTTAATAATATCCGATGAAATAAGAATCAACTGCCTTTGAATGAATTTCTGTATAATGATTCGTGCGTGAAATTCAATATTTGCCCCTGAAACAACCCTGTTTGTGAGCTGTGAAATGAAATAGGGGCCACCAACGAGTTCTAGTGAACCCATCGACCTGAGCTTATTCGTAACTGTAAGAATATCAACTGGCTGCGAGTCCTGAAATAATTCGAAAATAGCCTGAAAGATAGTTTGATGTGCGTCTTTATAAAAGACCTCTGGTTTCAGAATATCAATTACAGCTGTTACAGCATCTTTTTCGAGCATCATTGCACCTAAGATAACTTCCTCAAGATCAATAGCTTGAGGAGGAATTCGTCCATGTTGCTGAAGAATGATGTTTAACTGATCATTTCCTGATTGTTGAAGTGTTTTTTTTGAACGGGTATTTTGTTTGTCCATTCACCAAAATTAGAAATTAAACAGAATTGTTGATGAAGTGTTAATATCTTTTTGGCAGGGTAAAGCAGAAGGTACTTCCTTTCCCGGGTTCACTTTCGACAGAGATACTTCCTTTATTGATCGAAATAAATTCTTTGCACAATATCAGGCCTAATCCTGTTCCACCTTCATTTTCAGTTCCTTGCAAAGATATTTTTTCGTCTATCCTGAACAGTTTTTGCCGGATGCTTTCACTCATTCCTATGCCGGAATCTTTAAGGCAAACAGTGACAACAGACTGATTATTTTGTACACTAATATCAATTCTGCCTTCGCGATGCGTGTATTTTAAAGCATTCGAGAGTAAATTTCTAACAACAGTATCTATCATTTGTTTATCTGCCCAGGCGATGGTTTTATGTTCAATGTTCATATAAATATGAATAGACTTCTGGTTCGACTGCTGTCTGGCAAGATTGATATTATCTTCTATAATTTGTTTTAAATCAATAATTTCCGGGTTGTATTGCATTTTTCCACTCTGTGACCTTGACCAGGTTAACAGGTTTTGCAATAGTTTATATAAATCACTGATACTCGATCTGAATGAATCAAAAACACTCTTTCTTTCAGTCTCATCAAAGGAATCATATTCATCGGCCAGGAGTTCTGAGAGTCCAATCATGGCGTTGAAAGGGGATCTCAAATCATGTGAAATGATCGAAAAGAACTTATCTTTTGTTTGGTTGGTTTCCTGAAGATCTTTTTCAATTCTTTTCCTTTCAGCAATTTCTTTGATCAGTTCTTCGTTCGAAATCCTCAATTTTTCTGTGCGTACTGAGATTTCAACTTCGAGTTTGTCTCTTTGTCTTCGTAAAATTTTCATACGCAGATAAATGCCTGAAATTGCAACGAATATTATTATAATTGTCGCAATTGTCATAAACCACCAACTGGCCCAAAAGGGTGGGACAACAATAATCGTCAGATCAGTATAATTTGTATTCCAGATATTATCATTGTTTGATGCTACAACTTCAAGCTTGTAGACACCTGATCGTAACTGATTTAACTCGATTGAATTCTTCTTTTGAAGTTGAATCCATTCTGAATCATCGTTTTTTGAAAGTCGGTAAGCGTATTGTGTTTTCTCAGGTTTGTAAAAATTTAATGCATCAAAACCTATACTCACATTCGGTTCATTGTATTCAAGTGTTATTTTACTTACTTCTGAAATCGGTGGATTCATCTTCACGATGTCGTTTCCCTTTTTAAGATATGTAAATATTACTTTGGGTTTGATTGGGTTATCCTTAATTAATTCTGGTCTGAAATAGGTTAGTCCACTAATACCGCCAAAATATATAACACCTTGATTGTCTTTGTAATAGGCACCACTATTAAATTCATTGCCCAAAACACCGTCTTCTTCGTTAAAGTTTCTGAAAACCTCTGTATCCGGATTGAACCTGCTTAAGCCTTCATTTGTACTAAGCCATAAATTGCCTGTTGGTAAATCTTCAATTATACCATAAACAACATCATTCGGAAGCCCAGATAAACTTGAGTATTTTTTGAATTTTCCTGTCGCTTCATTGTATAGATTTAAACCATTGTGGGTTCCAATGAATATTCGTCCTTTTGAGTCCTCAAAAATGCTGTAGATAGTATTTGAACTAATTGAACCTGAATTATTTCCGTTGTATTTAAAAATATGATATGCACTATTCCCTGATGTTTTCATTGCAAGTCCACCTTCAAGACTACCTAGCCAGAGACGCTTCTTTGAATCGGTAAGAATGGCTCTGACTTTTTTGATCGGAAGAACCGAACTTGTTTCATTTGCTTTGATGTTGATGCTTTTAAAAGTATTCTGATCAAAATAGCACAGTGCATTCTCCGTTCCAAGCCATAAGCTGTTCTCATCAGCTTGTGCCATGGTATAAATGTTTGATCCATCAATTGGTGCCAAAGGTGTAGGATGATTGATGAATTCATGTATAATACTGCCTTTTTCGATATTAAAAAGACATAATCCAGCTCCTTCAATGCCAACCCAGATCAAATTCTTGTCTTTGTTGTGCGGTAAGAGGCTATATACAGGAAGAGTTTTAAAATAATGTCCCAGTAAATTGAGTTCCGAATCAAAAATATTGAGTCCACCGTAGCCTGCAATAAAAAGCCGGTTCTGAGAATCTTTATAAATTGCCCTTATACTGCTAAATTGCAGGGTGTTTTCATATTTGTTGTTTTGGGTTATGATCAGGAAATCTTTGGCAAAAGGATAGTATAAATAGACTCCTAAACCATTGTTACCCAACCAAACAAAGTTATCCTTACTCACAAGGATTCTCTTAAAACTACCAGATAGAAATCCCTTATGGTTATTAGGATTGCTGTTAAATGTAATAATCTTTTTAGAGAATGCATTGATTAATTGAACACCACCACCACTTGTTCCAACCCATACAGTGGAATCTTTTCCGTCAGCAATCGAATAGACTAAATAGGAGTCCAGAATTATTTTTTTCCAGTTTGTTTCAATGAACTTTAGGCTTTTCAAATCCAGAATTGTGATATAGCTTCCGAATGTCCCAATCCATAAATTACTATCAGCACAAATCTCCATTGTCATTATGGCGGATTTGATATTTACCAGTTCGGAATCAAACCTGAAGAGTTTTGTGATTTTATCAGTGGCATCACTTAAATACATCAATACTCCGGAAGTTGTGCCTATCCACAAACGACCCGAATTGTCCTTTTTGAAACAGGCCACTTCTCCCCATAAATTGTCAAGGTCTTTAATGTCAGGTGTATAAAGTTGGATATTATTGGTTTTCAGGTTTATTTTGAATAATCTATCCATTGCACCTGCCCATAGGATGTCAGGTGCCTGAAAAAATAGAGACGTAACGCTTATTTTGTCCAAACCACTTGTGTCATCCGGAATTAATTTCAGGTAGGGGTGAAATTCTGAAGTAAATGGATCATAATACTGGAGCATCCCTGAACTGGTACTTATCCAGATACGTCCTTCATGATCTTCAGCCAAAGCATTAATAAGATTACCGTTTAAACTCAGCGAATCTCTTTCGTTATGTCTGAAAACGGTCAGGCTTGCCCCGCTGTATCGGTTAAGACCATCGTTGGTTCCAAACCACATAAAGCCCTTTTTGTCCTCGATAATCGCATTGATTGTCCCCTGGCTAAGTCCATCTTTTTTTGTGATATGCTCAAAAATGTAGTGCTTTTGTCCAAAAACCGCAAGATTAATGAAAAGCCCCAAGAGGAGAATTAGTTTTTGAATCAATGATCTTTGCATAATCACTATCGAACTTCTTCAAAAATAAGTAATTCTACCAATTTATGTATCGATTTACCAATATATTTTAAAGAATTTTCAATTGACCAGTTTCCTTTTGGTTCTGACAACAAATCAGTGATTAAATAGATTTCATTTTTTAATGGTAGAGAAGTAGGAAACAATCTGAAATGAAGCTCCGACAAGTTTCTATTTGAACCTGAAACCGGATGAAAATACCGAATTTCGTTCAGAATTTCATGAATAAAAAGTAATTTTTCTGATTCAACAATTATTCCGGAATCCTGCATGATTTCAATAAATTCATATTGATCAAGTATCAGATAATCAAAGCTATGCAAGGTGTTCAATATCTGATGCAATGTGTCTGTCGGGTAATTTCCTGAGTTGAAAAACCAGGTGTTTGAAGATCCATCATTCCCTGAAATATGCACAGCGAGTACCTGCTTTTCATAAGGTTTTGCTCCTTCAACTTCAGGGACTGCAGGCCAGTGAATGATTGTTTTTAAAACTGCAATTTTTTTGCCTGTAAATAAATTCTGATAATCAGTTATTTTTTTGTTGTCAAATGATGGTTTATTCTCGATGAGTGAATTAATCTGCTTGTTTTGCTCTTCCGAATGAATGTTGTCTGACGGAATATCTGAAACCTTTGTGATTCCGGAATGAAACCAGGAAAACAGCAAATCTTCAGGAAATGCATCCAGTTTGAACAAGCTTGTATCCGGAATATTTTTCCAGCAATAATCACGAAAATCGCATGGATATGGATTTTCACATTGTGGTCCGATGGGTATATCAGGAATAGTATCTGATTTGAGCACATTTTTCAGTGTATCGATCTTATGTCCGATTTCAGTTTCACGCAAGCGCACCTCTTCGAGCACGGATTCGGAAATAAACAGCTCATGCAAATTCAGTTTATGGTGAAATACATAATCCTTATTTAAATAAATAAGCTGAAAATCAGTCATTTCGACACCAGCTCCTTTTAAAACAAAATACTGCAGAGCCGCGTCCGAACGATATGTTTCTGAAAGTTTCAGTGAACTTTTTACCTCACAGGCGAGCCAGCCATTTTCTTGCCGAACAAGAATATCCAGTAAGATCAAAACTTCTTCATACACGAAACAAGCTTCATAAATAACCTGAATGTCAGGATTTTGCATTGCGAGAGCTGTTTCCAGAACTTTCTTTGGATATTGCGATGGTGATTTTGGGCTCAGGTCAATACCACCTGGATAGAGATCGCGTGCAAGAACACCTACATCAGTCCCACGCTTGAATTTTGCCATCTGCTCAGGACTGATCCTGTCACGAAGCTTGCTGTGAAATTTGTTCAGATACAACGATTTAACACATTGCTGCCCACGTATAAAGGTAGATTTCGATAGTTGGTGAATCGCCATTTTTTACTTTTATCCTGTAATAACTACTTGTTCATCAGGAATTAGTGGCTGGTTCATATAACGACGCATGAGTTGTGCGATGGCCAAAACATCTTTCTGACAATAGGTTTTGATCCTTTCCAGATCATTTTCTTCATAATACACTTTTGCTACCATGCTGCCATCGATATCATCTTTTGGTGTTGGGATATCAAAAATGGCAGTTAACAGATCAAGTGAAGTATAGTTTTTGTAATCTCCGAATTTCCATAATTCAAGTGTGTCAAGATGCTTGACTTCCCAGGGCTTTCTGCCCGCAATCTGAAGTACTTCAGGGAGTTCGATGCCATTAATAAGCATGCGCCGCGCGATGTATGGAAAATCAAATTCCTTTCCATTATGCGCGCACAAAATCGAATCAGCCTGATTATAATAGCGATTTAGCATCTGAGCAAAATCGAGCAAAAGAATTTTTTCCTCATCACCGTAAAATGACTTGATTCTGAACTCATTGCGGTTGAAGGCTCCGACAGAAATCACAATTATTTTGCCAAATTCAGCGTAAATTCCCGCCCTTTCATAAATTTCAGCCGACGTTTTCTGGCTGTCACCTATCAGGTAATTGGCTTTTTTATCCCAGAGTTTTTGCATCTTTTCGGATAATGAACCATAATTCTCAACCGCTGGTACGGTTTCAATGTCGAGGAACAAAATCTGATGCAGATTAAGATTGTACAACATGGAACTTGATTGTTTTGTTATTCTACTTCAAAGATACACAACCAGAATGAAAATATAGGTTGTAAATGTATTTTTTAGTCAATGTTCGGTAAATTTACCGTCAATTCATGGAAAACAAATTCACAATTCATTCACAAGCCATTTTGGTTCAAACTGATGATGGTTCAAGTAGCCTGTTTCAAGCTGATCTTGGCGAGACGTATCATTCTCATTTTGGGGCTATTACTGAATCGGAGCATGTTTTTATCCGCAATGGATTTCTGTCCCTGAATACAGAAAAACAGGAAATTACTATCCTGGAAATAGGATTTGGAACTGCATTAAATGCGCTGCTTACACTTGCAAATACTAAAATAAATCAAAAGGTTCATTACACCGGCATTGAGAAATTTCCGGTTCAAGCGGAGCTTGCTAAACAACTAAATTATTGTGAAAGTGTTGTTTTACAAGCATTTGAAGATGAATTTCTCAAGATGCACATATGTGATTGGGCGAAAGAAACAACAATAACTGGAACATTTTATTTAACAAAACTGAATGTAGATATTGAAACGTATTATCCTGAATCAGAGCAATTTGATCTGATTTATTTTGATGCTTTCAGTCCAAATGTACAGGCTGAACTTTGGAAAGCGGAAATATTCCGGAGAATGTTTTTAGGACTTAAACCTGGTGGAATTCTGGTAACCTATTGTGCCAAAGGAATTGTGAAAGAAGCAATGCGTGAAGCTGGTTTTCAGGTAAAAAGATTGCCCGGACCACCTGGTAAACGACATATGGTAAAGGCAATAAAACTGTAATCTATCTGATTTCAAAAGCAATATAACCCATTGGCAATGTGTCGCTTATCCTGATATCTGTCACATGTGCCCATGGTGGTCCTTTGCGGCACCAATGAACAAATTCCATCAATGCCTCACTTTCGGCTTCTGCTTCGATGTACACATTTCCATTAGGGCGATTTTGCGCAAAACCTGTAACTCCCAGTTCAACAGCTTTGTTTTGTGTCTGGTATCTGAACCCAACTCCCTGCACCCGACCGCTCACTTCGATCATAACAGCCAGCTTTTTCATTGTAATAAACGGTTCATGATATGCTGAACATAGCCGAAAAGCTGATCAGGTTCCATGCTTCGCCAGGGGACAGAATTTAGTCTTCCTCCACTAAGTATATAATAATCAATGCGATCACGGGCCATTTCTTCCAGAATATGTTTCCTGAAATTGATTCCGGCTATCCATCCGTTGTCGAGTGAATCAAACCATTCGGCATAATAATCATTCCCGTCCGCATGAAAATTCAGCACATTGTCACCAATGAGAATAAACTTTTGAATTCCTTTATCCATCAGTACCTCAATGACTTCGCGGTACAGATACATGATATCATTGTACAATAGATCGTTCCATTCGCCAATCAGCTCGATGATGCAAAACTGACTTTCATAATCACAGTATAAAATCTTGGAATACAAGGTTAAAGAGCCGAATTCATCCCATTGAGGATGAATATAATGATTGTAGATGACGTTACTGAAATATATCTCGCTGTAAGTTCGTCCAAAGAATGGAGAGTCCGGATCTTCTGATGCCACGTACAAATTACGCCAGCCATAATGGGGTTCTATATCATGCATATCAGGCTGTGAATAATTTTGTAATGTAATAACCTATAAAACAGGCACTTATTCCGAGAACATTGTTCAAGATAAAGTATATTCCAAAAACCATGATTTTGCCCTGCTGAAGAATATTGAAACTATCGAGTGCAAAAGTTGAAAAAGTGGTAAATCCACCCAAAACACCAATAAACATAAAAGCTTTGACAGTAGGAGGGATACCGTTCTTTTCAAAGATTCCCCAAAGCAGACCAATCACCAAAGAACCAATAACATTCACGAGTATGGTGCCATAAGGCATTTCATTTGTCAGTTGTTTCTCGGCAAAATAATATATCATAACACGTAAAAGTGTGCCAATCCCTCCACCGAGTGCTAAAACAAGCATTTGTCCGGTAAACTTGATCATACAGCAAATTTAATTCCCGGTACTGTTTTCAATTCTGCATATAATTCTTGCAGATGTGGATGATCAAGCAGCAGAACACGGAAAGTATGGCTGATAAAATTGCCTTTACTACTTTCTTTAAATCCTAAATATTCGTTTGCAACGGCCAGCCTGAGCATCAACTTATCCAAAAACTGTATTGTTTCAGTTGCAGTTAATGTGTTATCAACCACTACCTTAAGGTCGAAGCTAAGTGGAAACTGAAGTGTTTCTTTCATTTCCGATCCTTGAATAGGTTTATCCATCTCAATATTATTTTGCTCTTCCATTTATCTTTATAAGTTATGTATCAGACTAATTCCTCCCCAACGGTGTTGTCGCCCTTCCTTAAACTCAGGGCTAATTTGAACGAAATTTAGAACAATTCCGTTTTGACCATAGTAGAAATTCAAACTTGCATCGATTCTACTGACAAGGTGATTTAACTCATTGTAATCCAATGTGTAAGGACTATCATGATTAAATAGACCTCCTTGAAGCGTGCCATTGTGTACAACCCATTTCTCACCTGCGGATATAGAAAACCAGTACTGAAATTTCAAATCTGATTTGTGCTCTATTGTTCCTTTTCTTGAAATTGGCAATCCGTTAAACAAAGGTTTAAATTGCCCTATTCTGAGCATTATTTTACCTGAAAAATCCGTATACAAGCTTCCTGCCTGTGCAAGTAATCCTACACTTAGATCGATATTTTTTCTGGATATCAGACCTTTTTCAATTTCACCTGAAAAATTGATAATTACATCATTATCAATTTGATAGGTCCATCCGGTAGGAGGGAGATCATGCAGTCCTGATTGAAAAGCTCCGGCAAGAGAATAGCTTCCTAAAACGCCGGTAGTTACTCCGCTTGTGAGTCTGAGTTGTTTATCTTGAAGAAATGAACTTCTGGAAAATGTAAGTGCAAGAAAACCTGCAAAAGGACGGTCATGATAATTAATTTCTGCTGATTCCGGATTTAATCCGGTATACATATTCTGACGAAGACCAATGGCGTAGTAATTCATGGCTTTGTATCCCAGTCCGGGCAAAATTCTACTAACATTTAACAATCTGAATGTTGGAAGAATCAGCGTTATAGATGCGCCATTGGTAAAATAGTAATCGGTATTTGTGAAAATATCATTCTCAAAATCAAGGATCAGATAGGAATTCAGACTCGTAAGAGCTTCAGAATTGATTTCATTGGCTACTTTTTGTGTCAGATTTCTGTTTTGAACTTCAGCCAATTGTCCTGAACCCGGTATTTGTGAAGGCTCAAGCATCTGGCCAATATTTTCTATTAAACTGATATTCTGATGAATAATAGAGTTTTTTTTCGGAATAATCACATCTTGGAAACTTTCAGACTGAAAAATACTGTCAGTTGCTGTTTTCATTTGTTCTGAAATTTCTGAACAAACAAAACCAACAGTTTCCGTTTTCTGAATTTCTTTGGTCTGATGATTGCAGGCGACCGAAATCAGTAAACAGCTGAAAGCGAAACAATGTCTATGCCAGTGTATATTTTGCATTATCTGCAAAAGTACGATTTTCATATTGAATGGAAATTGAACCATTCAATTCCGGTATAAATAATTGATAATTAATTATTTGATTGCTAATAGAATTCCTAAAAGATTTTGGGAAATGCACCTGGATTATATTCATGCATCATATTATAAACCAAATCAAACACATCCTCAGCATTTGGGTTTGAGAAATAGTCACCATCTGTTGAATAGGCTGCGCGATGGGCTTTTGCTGTTAAGGTACGAGGTTCAGCATCCAGAAAACGGAAAGCTCCCTGTACTTCAAGTACCTCCTGCATCATGAAACTTGTGGCTCCACCAGGAACATCTTCGTCAAAAAACAGGACTTTATTGGTTTTCTGAACTGATTTTCCAATCACCCCATGAATATCGAAAGGCAAAAGTGTTTGAACATCAATCAGTTCAACACTTATTCCGAATTCGGAGAGTTGTTCAGCAGCTTCCTGTGCAACCCTTACGCAGGATCCATAGGTCACCAAAGTGAGATCTGTACCGGTTTTCAATATTTCCGGTATGCCTGGAGCAATTCTGAATTCTCCGATATTTTCAGGTTTTGGTTCTCTTAACCGATAGGCATTTAGTGGTTCGATAATCAGAGCAGGTTCATCCGATGCCAGAAATGTATTGTAAAAACCGGCAGCCTGTGTCATATTGCGTGGAACAGCTACATAAACACCTCTTATTGAGTTAATTACCATACTCAAGGGTGATCCGGAATGCCAGATTCCTTCTAATCGATGTCCTCTTGTACTAATAATAAGTGGTGCTTTTTGTCCGCCTCTGGTGCGATAATGCAGCGTAGCCAAATCATCACTGATAATCTGTAAGGCATACAACAAATAGTCAAAGTACTGAATTTCAGCAATTGGCCGTAATCCACGCATAGCAAGCCCAATGCCTTGTCCTACGATGGTAGCTTCACGGATTCCGGTATCTGCAATTCTCAGACTTCCGTATTTTTCCTGCAAACCTTCATAAGTCTGGTTTACACCACCGATTTTTCCGACATCTTCACCGAAAGCCATTACTAAAGGATTGTTTTCGAATATTTTGTCGAAATTGTCCCGTAAAATCTCACGTCCGGGAACCAGAACTGCTTTTTCGGCATAGAGCGGTTCAACCGGGATTATTTTCATCGCAGAAAGAGCTGACTCGGAATACAAATGGGAACTGTATCGACGTGTTCCGTCTTCAGAAACTTCTTTAAGCCAATGAGTAAGATTAGTTTTCAATGAGTTAGCGGGATTCGAACATTGGTTACATACCAAACGGAGAATCTTTTTACCGGATGACATCATATCCTTACGGATTGGCTCACCGATTTTGCTAAGCTCATTGCGTATTTGCTCAATCTGTTTGGTTTTCGAGCATTGGCATGTACTGATGTCGATCAGACTAACCAACTCATTGCGCATTGCCAATAATGGTTTCTGAAAATTATTCCAGGCATTCCTACGGGCATCACGGGCATTTTTCTCAGCATCATGTTCAATAGAGTCCAGTTCATCAATGCTTGCGTATTTCTTTTCGAGAATCCATTGGCGCATCATTTTGATGCCATCTGTATTTAATTCATGCTCAAGCTGTTCTGCGGATTTATAACGCTCATGTGATCCGGAGGTAGAATGTCCCTGTGGTTGGGTGCATCCAACGATATGAAACAAAACGGGTATCTGTTCGCTGCGACATTTTTCAATTCCTTCAACATAAGCGTTTACCAAAGCTTCATAATCCCAGGCATTGACTTTATAAATATAGAAACCGTTTTTACCAGATTCAATTTCAAATCCTTTCAGAATAGCAGAGATATCGCTTTTTGTTGTTTGGTATTTATTCGGGACCGAAATTCCCCAACCATCATCCCAAACAGAAATAGCCATTGGAACCTGCAAAACACCAGCGGCATTCAATGTTTCGAAAAAATGACCTTCTGAAGTTGATGCATCCCCAATCGTGCCAAAAGCAACTTCATTACCATGAAGAGAAAATTGCTTATAATTCTGTAGATCAGGATTTTCACGAAAGTGCTTTGATGCAAGAGCAAGACCAAGAAGACGCGGCATTTGGCTGGCTGTCGGAGAACTGTCGCAGGCTGAATTTTTCAAAGAGACCAGATATTTCCATTCGCCTTTATCGTCCAATGTCCGGCTTGCAAAATGGTTGTTCATCAGTCGTCCACCATTCGCTGGATTAGCTTTGAGATCAGTATCACCATATAATTGTGAAAATAATTCTTCAGCCTTAGTCATCCCGCTTGCAAGCATGAATGTCTGATCACGGTAATAACCTGAACGCCAATCTCCTGCCCGAAAAACTTTGGCCATAGCCAATTGGGGGATCTCCTTACCGTCACCAAAAATTCCAAATTTTGCTTTACCAGTGAGAACTTCACGACGCCCGAGCAAACTGATTTGCCGGCTTTCACAAGCTATCCGGTAATCTTTCAACACTTCTTCAGCAGTGAAAGGATATGATGAAACCACTGTATTTTCTGATTTTTTTGACATATTCAACTGGAAAAAATTCAATGATGACAAAAGTATAAAAAAAAAGTATGCAGAATTGGCCTTCCGGGATTGGAAGGAATATAACCAAACAAATCAGGTTTTTGAGAAAAATGATTGATATAAATAATTATATATCAGCTGTTTATTATAACAAGATGCCCGAATGCTTGAGTTTATCCACTAGAAATATTTCGGATAAACCTGGAAACGCCAGCTCTGGACTTGTGATGCATGCACCAGCTACAATATGTCCTGATTTCATACAGTTTTCAAGGGATAAATGTCTGGAATATCCAAATAAAAAGCCTGCGAAGAAGGCATCTCCAGCTCCGTTTGTATCAACTCTATCAAAACCATCCATCACTGGTGTATGAATCCATTGTTTTTTCTCTGTCAGCAGACTGGCACCTTTGGATCCATGTGTACAAACAAGTAATTTTTTTCCGTTCTCAATGAGTTTCATCATACAGTCTTGATAATCAGGAAGATTATCTGAACTTAGAAATATATAGTCTGAGGCCTGAATGAAGTCCTGATGATAGGCATTCTCACCGTCATAATCATGGAGATCGGTCCAGATTTCTTTGTTATTTTCTTTGAGCATTGGAATGAAATTTCTGCAATAATCCACAATATTGAGGATCACAATGTCAGCCTTTTGTATAAATGACAGATAAGATTCGTATTTCAGGGGCGGATTAGAACTTGTACTGGTCAGAAAGATTGAGATTCGCTGTCCGGCTGCATTCATCAGGTTCACATGACGTTCAGTTCCATTCGGATCTGTTTCATTTAATAGATTGAGTGGCATTTTTGAAACATAATCCCTGATTATCTGTCCCTGAGGATCATTTCCTGTAAGTATTTGTAAATCAACTTCAAACCCTAACCTACATAGATTTGCTGCCTTACCGATACCTGTGGAACCAACGGCTTCGTGAAAATTACACTGATGAATCGTTTGTGGGACCGGATTTGGAAACGAATCAAGATGAACAATCGCATCATAAGAAGCTCCACCTAAAACAAGTATCTTTTTCATGGAATCAATTATTTTGAAACAAAAATAATGGAAATTTTCGGCAATAATAATGTTCTAATTCCTTGAATACTAAATTAATATAATAAAAGCTTACAATAGATTATCAACTATTGTAAGCTTTTAATTTTCAGATTATTGAATAGAAATATCCTCTTCAATACCAAATGGAATCCTGATGGTGAGATAAATATTTCTACCGGGTTCAAATAAACCAACTTCTTTCAATGTCGAAAGGTGATCTGAGTACTTGGTGTCAAATAGATTATTTATTCCTACACCCAATTGTAATTCCTGTTTTCGAACGGAAATCGATGAGCCAAAGGACAAATCGATCAGACTATAAGCTTCAGTTGCAATTTCATCCGGAGCAGGGTGATGCTGATCAGTTGATGTTAAAGATTGTATGGCTGCATAAGCTTCGTGCAAAATACCTATTTTACTCTTCGTCAGTTTCACTTCAAAATTGATTTTAGTTGCCGGTATAAATGGAAGATAATCACCATTTTCCAATTGTCCGTCAACTTTACTGATGGATGTATAAAAATGAAGCCAATTGATCGATTTTGGATGATAATGGATTCCAGCTTCTCCACCAATCAGTCTTGCTGTTTTTTGCTTATAACGATAAATTGCTAAGCCATCTTTACTGTTTTCTCCAGTTGGTGAAATGAAAATAAAATTACGTATATGATTGTAAAACAAAGCGATATCGAAGGTGAGATTCTCAATATGATAATGTGTGCTGATGTCAGCCTCAAGCGATTTTTCAGGAATAAGATTGCTGTCACCTATTTCAAATCGGGTTTCGTGAGGACCATTTGATGTTAATTCAGCCAGATTAGGTGTTCGAAATGCCGAAGCCATATTGAATCGTAAGAGTAAGTTTTTGTTAATATTCCAGGTCGAACCCAACGATCCACTTAAACTATGAAAATGTTTAGAAATCGCGGGTCGGTAAGTTGTTGAATCCTGATTACCTGTTGATTCCGTCTCAATATTCCTGAAATCATAGCGTAGCCCGGCCTGAAGCTTAATTTTATTACCAAGATTGCGTTGGGCTAGTCCAAATGCTGAATAATTGTTTACAAAAGCATCAGGCAATAGTATGATTTCACGCAAGTGTAGGTTCGTGTTAACCTGATTAAACCCTTGAAATCCAATTATATATTCATTTGAATTTTTACCTGGAATCTTAAATTTCGATTCATATGCAATCGTTTTGAGACGCATTTCAATTTCAATTTGTTCCGGTTCACCGATATGCATCAGATCTGTGCTTTGGAATGAACCATTTAATTCCAGCTTATTGTTTGCAATAAATAGCTTGTTCTGTGTAGTAAGCAAATGGGAATTGAATTGCTGGTAATAGATTTCCGGGTTTCGTCCCCTTTTTGAGATCATCTCAATTGCTTCTTCTTCAACAAGACCAATTTTAGATTTTGAATAGTCGTAATATGCTCTGAATGAGCCTATTTTATTATTCATTCCAACATTTGCCAAAATCGAATTAGATTTAAATCTTGAATTTGGAGCAAAATCCCTACCGCCCTGAAGGAAATCAGCATTGAGTTTTTGCCCGGCCCTGATTCCCCATGAAATTTTTCGACCGGTTCCTTTGATACCCAGATTGTTTGTCATTCCGAGTGTGTTTGAAAATAAACTGGTATTAAAATCGCCCGAAACGGTTCCAGAAGGAGCAGGTTTTTCTTTGATAAAATTGATCACTCCACCAATAGCATCTGATCCATATAGCAAAGAGGCCGGACCTTTTATCACTTCTACTTCACCTACTCCAAACTCATCAATTCCAAGGGGGTGATGGCTTGAATACTGATAATTTTCAATTCTGATGCCATTATTAAGTGTCAGAATATCGTTCATCGATAAGCCGCGAATAACAGGTTTTCCTATACCACTACCTTTTGAAATCATTTCGACACCTGGTACTTTTGTAAGCATCTCGGTAAAGTTCGGACTTAATTTAACAGATTGAAGGCTAATCGGAAGTTTGTCAATTTTCACCGCATTTTCATGCTGGGAAGCATCAAACCCTCCTGAAATGACGATTTCCTGAGATTCAACGATCCCTTTATGAAGGATGAAATCAAGACTAGTATTCCCTCCTGACAGATCAAATGTTTGAATTTCAGTTGTGAAGCCAATATAAGAGCATTGTATTCTGAAACGTCCTTCAGGAAGATTCTTGATGAGATAGGAACCGTCAATATCTGATATTTCTCCTTTGTTCAATTCAGGTAGAAATATGCTTGCCCCTGAAAGGATCTGGTAATTTTCGTCAACGACTTTTCCAGTAATAGATTGCTGGCCGATTGCCATATAATAACTGAATACCATGGCTATAGCCATAAGTAAATTTTTCATAAAAATCTGATAATAAATAGTTTGTGTTTCTTAACTTATTTGTTTTGCATCCAATGCAATGTTGATAAGTCAGAAAGGGGAGGCCCTCGCAGCAGAAAATGATAACCAGAGAAAAAGGAAGTTATTGAGCTTTCCAGAGAAAAGAAACGAAAGAAAATGTATCTCTTTATTTCTGAGTGAAATACATCCTTGTTCTGAAGAAAGTTTGGGAATTGAAAACTACAGAGCTCACAATGTTCTTCATGATCATTCAAACCAAGCGGATCACCCGATAAAACAATGTGATGACGATGATGAAGGTGCCCTAATCTTTGAAAGCCAGGATATAGCAACAAGATGATAAAACAAGATACTATCCATGTACGGATATGTTCATTCAAATGTATCTTATTGTTCATCAATTAGATATGTTATTGTAATTATAGTTTATTCTATTAAACAATTCATGATGGCTTTTGTTTCAGCATCAAGATTTTAAAGTCAATCGAAAAAATAGATGTACATTAACTGAAACAGATTAATCTGTAATTCAATCATTTACAGATTAATGCCAAGAATGATCTATTTATGCGCTTTATGCAATCCGCACTCTTTCTGATCCGGTAACTCCCACCACCAACGACCGGCACGTACATCTTCACCATCTTCAATTGCTCGTGTACAAGGTTGACAACCGATACTGGGAAAACCACTGTCGTGGAGGATATTATATGGAATATTGTTTTCTCTTACATATGTTTGAACTTCTTCCTCTGTCCAGTTTAGCAATGGATTTATCTTGATCATCTGATTTGATTCATCCATTTCGAAAATCTGCATATTCTGTCTTGTTACGGATTGTTCGCGCCGAAGTCCGGTTATCCATGCATCAAGTCCTGTTATAGCTCTTTTCAAAGAATCCGTTTTGCGCAATTTACAGCATAGTTTTCGGTTTTCAATACTTTCATAGAACAGATTGATTCCCTTGCTATTAACCATTGTTTCTACTGCTGACTGTTCAGGAAAATAAATCTGAATATTGATTTTGAATCTGGATTTTGTACGGTCGATCAGGTCATATGATTCCGGAAACAAACGTCCTGTATCAAGTGTAAATACAGTAATTTGAGGATAAAATCGTGCAATATAACTTGTAAGAATCTGGTCTTCAAGTCCTAAACTTGAGGCAAATGCCAAATTACTTCCGAAAATCCTAACTGCTTCCGAAAGAATCAATTCTGGATCAGCATTTGCAAGTTTCTCGTTTAAATTCTTAATTTCCTCCTGTGTCAGTTTCATGTGTAAAATATTTCAAATTCAACGCAAAGATAATCATTGATGATGAATGGCTAATATGGGAAGTTGTTGCCTACAAGAAATCAAATCATTGATTTTCCTTATATTTGAGAAAACTTTCATTCATGAAAATTCATTTTATTGCCATAGGCGGAAGCGCCATGCATAATCTTGCTATTGCGTTGGCAATCAAGGGATATACAATTACTGGTTCAGATGATGAGATTTTTGAACCAAGCCGATCGAGACTTTTGAAGTATGGATTATTGCCTTCAGAGATAGGTTGGTTTCCTGAAAAAATCAATCTGGATCTAGATGCCATCGTTCTTGGAATGCACGCCAAAGCTGATAATCCTGAATTGAACCGGGCTCAGCAGCTGGGAATTAAAATTTACTCGTATCCTGAATTCCTGTATGAGCAAAGTAAAACGAAAAAAAGAGTAGTGATTGGTGGAAGTCATGGAAAGACAACCATCACCTCAATGATACTGCATGTACTTCAACAGATTGGAATCGAAACAGATTATATGGTTGGTGCGCAACTCGAAGGTTTTGAGGTGATGGTAAAACTTTCTGAGACAGCTGATTGGATGGTGATGGAAGGGGATGAGTATCTCACTTCACCAATTGATCGGGTTCCAAAATTTCTTCACTATCATCCCCATATTGCAGTAATCAGTGGCATTGGCTGGGATCATGTAAATGTCTTTCCAACCTTCGAGAATTATATGGATCAGTTCAGGCAGTTTATCAACTCCATTGAAGTTGGAGGATGTCTGATTTACGATTATTCTGATCCACATGTTTTGTCCCTTGCCATGGAAACCAAAATCAGATCGTTCGGATATGAAATGCATCCTTTTAAAGCTGAAGGTCTTAAAAGTATTGTTCGGAATTCTTCTGGTAAAAAAATTGAATTATTGGTGTTTGGCCAGCATAATATGCTGAATATGAACGCTGCACGTCTGGTCTGTGCAGAGATGGGAGTTGCTGACCATGATTTTTATCTGGCTATGCAAAGTTTTAAAGGAGCTTCCAGACGACTTGAATTAATTTTTGCAAATGATTCGGTAAATCTTTTTCGGGATTTTGCCCACGCTCCATCAAAAGTTCTTGCCAGTGTTGGAGCCGTCAGGAAACAATTTGTTGAAAAATATTTTGTTGCCTGTCTTGAATTGCACACTTTCAGTAGTTTGAGCGAAGTTTTTATTGATCAGTACAACGAAACACTTCATGAGGCTGATTTTGCAATTGTTATGTATGATCCTCATGCTGTTGCCTTGAAACGTCTGCCAGAAATCAGTCATGACAGAATCAGAAAAGCATTTGGAAGAGACGATCTCGTTATTGTATCAGATCAGAATCAGCTATTACATAATTTGCACACACAAAGCTGGGGCAATACTGTCGGACTGTTTATGAGTTCAGGGAATTTTAATGGATTTGATTTTAAAGATTTTGCAGATAATATCAAATAAAGAAAAGCCCTGATTATTCATGATAATCAGGGCTTTATTTATAATAATCTACGAAGAATTAGCTATTCATTGTTGCCAGAAATTCTTCGTTACTCTGTGTAAATCTGATTCTGTCTTTGAGGAATTCCATAGCCTCGATCGGTGTCATATCACTTAAGTGATTACGCAATACCCAGATACGTTGCATGGCTTCTTTTTCCATCAAAAGATCTTCACGACGTGTGCTTGACGCTACAATGTCAATTGCGGGCCAGATACGTTTATTGGACAGACGGCGATCAAGCTGTAATTCCATATTACCTGTACCTTTAAATTCTTCGAAGATTACTTCGTCCATTTTAGAACCGGTATCAATCAGAGCAGTTGCAATGATGGTTAATGATCCGCCATTTTCAATTTTACGAGCAGCACCGAAGAAACGCTTTGGTTTCTGTAAGGCATTTGCTTCAACACCACCTGATAGCACTTTTCCGGATGCAGGAGATACAGTATTGTAAGCTCTGGCCAAACGTGTGATCGAATCGAGCAGAATGACAACATCATGACCACATTCTGTAAGGCGTTTTGCTTTTTCAAGGACAATATTGGCAATTTTAACGTGTTTATCAGCAGGTTCATCAAATGTTGATGAAATCACTTCCGCACGTACGCTTCGCGCCATATCAGTTACTTCTTCCGGACGTTCGTCAATAAGAAGAATAATCAAATATACTTCTGGATGATTTGCAGCAATAGCATTGGCTACTTCCTTGAGCAAGACAGTTTTACCTGTTTTTGGTTGGGCAACGATCAATCCGCGCTGTCCTTTACCAATCGGGGCAAACATATCCATAATACGCATCGAAATTGTGCTTTCTTTGTGCCCGGTAAGTTTTAATTTTTCTTCTGGAAACAAAGGCGTGAGAAAATCAAACGGAATGCGGTCTCTTACTTCATCAGGAGTTCTTCCATTGATAATGTCAACCTTTATAAGTGGGAAATATTTCTCGCCTTCCTTGGGTGGACGAATAGTTCCGCGTACGGTATCTCCGGTTTTCAAACCAAACAGTTTGATTTGTGACTGGGAAACGTAAATATCATCAGGAGAGTTAAGATAATTGTAATCAGAGGATCTTAAAAAACCATATCCATCAGGCATAATTTCCAAAACACCTTCTGCGCTAATGATTCCCTCCATTTCAAAAGAGTAGTCTTCTCTTTTTGGCTTGCGTTGAAAATCTTTATTATGCTGCTGCTGAGGCTGTTGTTGTTGCCTGTTTTGAATTTGTGCTGGGATATCAACTTCATTACCGATTGATCTTTCAACATTCTCAGTTTGGATTACAGCATGGGTTTCTTCAACAACAGAAACAATATTGCTAATTCCTATATTCTCATCTTCAAGAATAGTAAGTTGTTCAACAACAGGCTTTTCAATATTTTGACCCGGAAATTCAGGTCTTGATTCCTGATTTCGTTGTTCAAATTTCGGTCGGTTATTATCGTTTTTTCCAAAATTTGGCTTCTGCTCCCTGTCGAAAGGTCTTCTGTTTTTATTGTCCTGATTTTGAGGCTTATCAAATTTCTGAACTCTTACTTCAGGCTTATTCGCAACGATAACTGGCTCAGGTTTGCTTTCTGGTGCTTTTACTTCAGGGGCAACGGATGGGCTTTCAACTGGCTGTTTGAAACGAACATTTTCTGGTGTACGTTCGACTCTGATACGTTTCCGGTGTTCGCGCTGGGCCTTGTTATCCTCCCTGCCTGGTTGATTTTCTATGGTAGCTTTTGAAAGGTTGAGGGCCTGCTGATCCAAAATTTTATAAATAAGATCCTGTTTCAGGAGTTTTTCCACTTTATTGATTTCCAACTCCTTGGCAATCTCTCTTAACTCACCAACAAGCTTATTATTAAGCTCTACAATGTCATACATGTGAATTGAATTTGATACTAAATTATAATTGAATTTTTTCGGGAACAAACGAAAAGAACAATGTCTTTGATTGAACGATAATCGAAATTAATAGGGATTTTTTATTAATCAGTGATGCAAAAGTACATAACTAATTGACAAATGCAAGGCTTTTCCCATTTTTAGAAGTTAATTATCGTTATTTTTTTCAATTTTAAATAATCGTGAACCATTGAAGACTTTGCAATTAGAGCTTTTCAAACTTTTACAAACTAATTAACAGCGTTGTTTTGTACGGGAAATTTCGAACAAATTAAATCCATGAAGTTTCATTTTCCTATTTTTGCCAAAAAAAAATCATGATTCAACGTATTCAATCAGTTTACCTTTTGCTGGCTGCAGTCAGTGGATTTGTTTTATATTTTCTTCCAATTGCCTGGTTTTATGGCGAATTAAATACAATCGAATGGTTCGTTTGCCGCTTGAATGATCATGTTCCATCAAACGTCGCGATTTTTGGCAAGTTTTTCCTGCTTCCGCTTTCAATAATCAATCTGGTAAATATTTCGCTATCCGTTTTTACGATTTTTACTTTTAAAAAACTTTCCAGACAACTCCAATTTGTTAGATTGAATATCTTCCTGACTTTCATTTATATAGCTGCTGTATTCTTTTATTATGCTGACACAATCGGATCGAAAGTGTTGGTTTCACCTGAATATTCGTTTGGTGCATTTCTGCCATTAATCTCTTTGGTTTTCCTTTTGCTGGCAATGCGCGGAATTCAGGCAGATATTAAACTCATTAAGTCAGTCGACCGCCTCAGATAATTATCTGTCTATTTCCAGAATTTCAACATCAAACATTCTGTCTTCAGAAATTTTCATTCTGATCAAGGTAATTTTTTGGTGAAGACCCGAGTTACCTGCTGCGCCCGGATTGATATGTAATAATTGAAGATTTTGATCAAAAATTATTTTAAGAATATGGGAATGACCACAAACAAAAAGTTTAGATCTTAACTCAATCAATTTCTGGCGGATACCCGCTTGATATTTTCCCGGATAACCGCCAATATGAGTCAAAAAGACCTGAATCTGCTCGCGTTGGAATGATACGTCTTTTGGAAATTCACTTCTCAGTAAAGCACCGTCAATATTACCATAAACAGCAACAAGAGGTTTAAATGCACGAAGTCTATCAGTTACACTGATATCTCCAATGTCACCTGCATGCCATATTTCATCACAGTTTTCGAAAAAATCGTAAAGTTTTGGATGTATCGATCCGTGAGTATCGGAAAGAATTCCGACCTGAAGCATATTAGTCTATTTTATAGTATAAATTAATCCGAGCATGAACATTTCTTTAAACTGCATTCTGGGACCTGTTTTCCCATTTTTATCTGTGATTTTAATATCATCATCATAAATTAAATGAGCGGTAACGCCTGTCGCTAACCAGTCATTAATCTTCATGGTAAATAAATTCTGCCAATCAACGTCTACATTCTGGGCATTTTTAAGATAATCGCTGAATAGCTCAAATTTTGACTGAAAGTTCACATTCTTGGCTATATCGATATTGAATTTTGCAGAAAGTTTCCCTCCAAATTCAAATCGAAAGTTCTGACCATCAGTGATCTTTACACCATTTGTATCATATTTTGCAGCCGTTACACCAAATGCACCGGCATCAGCAAGTGTTTGGTCCAACATGATCGTTCCTCTGGCAGTAGCTGGAGAAATGTTGACTGAGAAGTGTTTGTTCGGTGTCCATTCACCCCCGATACCCAAAGTAAGGTATGCTGGAGATAAAAAGCGGGATATTGGATGTGTTGAATCGACCTTATAATCAAAACCGTCGTTTGTTTGAGTTTTAAAGGAAAATGCAAGACTATAAAATATCTTTTCGGTTGCTCTTTCTCCATATAAAGAATTTATTTCCAGACGGTCATCAGTTTTCATTGCTTTTGCATCACCTAAAATGCTGTATCCCAGTAAGAAATCAAAACTGTTATCCCATTTTTTGTTGTCTTTTGCATAATTCGCACTATAATTGATCAGGCCTTGCGTATTAATTGAACTAGTTCCCCCTGCTGCCCAGTTTGAAAGGTAACCCTGCGAGAAATTCAACCTTGCTTTACCTTCTGTTTTCCAGTGTTTTATTGTATCATTCTGGCCAAAAAGTGATGTGGAACAAAGAATGAAAAAGAGAATAATTGATTTAGATGATTTCATAATTAATTGTTTGTTAGTTATTTCTGATTTGTTACATCCCATTGCTCTGTCGATTGGGAATGTCGTTTTGTTTATACTCATTGATTTTAAAAGTGACTTCGAAATATGCTTTTGAACGAACTAATTCTTCATTTTGAATTCCGGGGATCCATCTGATTTTTTGTAAAATTCTTATAGCTTCATTGTCACAACCACCACCAACTGATTGAATAACAATAATATTGGAAGCTATTCCATCTGTTTCAACTATCAATCCAAGTTTTACCGTTCCTTGTATGCCAAGATTGAATGCCGACTCTGGATATTTAAGCTCTTTTCGAATAAAGTTGCTAAGTTCAATCTTTTCTCCTGAAAACAATGGTACAGGGGGTTGATCTAGTTTATTCAGTTCGTAAATTTTAAAACTGCCGTCAACTGGTATTTCAGGAAGGTAATTAACTGTATTTTCACGTTTCCTGAGCGCACGCTGATACTTCTTCCTTTCAAAATTAACAGAATAAGTTAATTCAGAACATACAGGAGTGCCATTTTTCAAAGCAGGATGCCAAATAAGTGTTCTGATCAGGCGAAGTGCTTCCAGATTAGCTTCCTCGGAGATTCCTTCCTGTAAAATATATTTGGACGATTGTCCTTTCTCATCGATAGTAAATTTATAAATTACATTTCCTTCGATACCTGAATCAAAGCTTGCTTTTGGATAAACAAGGCTTTGTTCAATATAGTCTTTTGTAAGTTGATGGCTCGAAACTGGCACAGCTTCCTGATATTGCTGTGATATCACATTAATAGCCAGTGTAATAAAGAATAACAGGAAAATATTCCTTTTCATTTCATTTAGAAATTGACTTGCTAAAATACATAATCTATGAAAATATGGATGCAATTACTTTATCTCAAACCAACAAAGTAAAGATTGATCAGACGATTTCGCGTACTTTTGATAAAAATATTTGAGAAATGAATCCAACCCAAGCAACTGATTTTATATTTGGAACCTGGCCAGTGATCGAAGCATTACGGAAAGGTCAGGAAATTGAAAAAATTCTGATCGTTCATGGTATTAGATCAGCGCAAATATCAGAGATTACCGGGCTTGCAAAAGAAAATAATGTACCGGTACAGTATGTTCCGGTTGAAAAATTAAACCGGATTACACGGAAAAATCATCAATCAGTGATAGCCTTTGTCTCACCGGTAGTTTACCAGACGATTGAACAGTTAATTCCGATGATTTACGATGAAGGCCGGGAGCCATTCATTCTCATGCTTGACAGAGTAACAGACGTACGTAATTTCGGTGCTATTGCCCGTTCCGCCGAAGCTGCAGGGGTAGATGCTATATTGATCCCAAGTCGTGGCTCAGCGCTCATTACGGCTGATGCAGTAAAAACTTCTGCAGGAGCATTAACAAGGATCAATGTGTGCAGAATGGATAATCTAAAGACAACAATCGATTTTCTGAAGGATAGCGGGCTTACAATTGCTGCTGTATCAGAGAAAGCTGAAAAACTTATTTGGGAAAACGAACTTTCAGGACCAATCGCACTGATTCTTGGATCAGAAGAAGATGGAATTTCTGATGCTTATCTTAAAAAAGCTGACATCCATCTTAAATTTCCCATGACCGGGAAGGTAGCGTCGTTAAATGTTTCAGTTGCTTCTGGATTGGCCTGTTTCGAGGTACTCAGACAACGGATAAACCAAAAATAAAAAGTCCTGAAACCATTGATTTCAGGACTTTCCTAAAGCAAATAATCAAATTATCTGCGTGCTTCTTTAATTCTGGCTTTCTTACCACGGAGTTCTCTCAGGTAGAAAATTCTGGCTCTGCGAACAGCACCTACTTTATTCACTTCAATTTCTTCGATGAAAGGTGATGAAACCGGGAAAATTCTCTCAACACCAATGTTGTTCGAAATTTTTCTGACCGTGAAAGTGGCTGTCGGACCTTCACCAACGCGTTGCAAAACAACACCCTGGAATTTCTGGAGACGTTCCTTGTTTCCTTCGATGATCTTGTATGTTATGGTAATGGTGTCGCCGGCTTTGAATTTTGGAAATTCTTTCACAGCAACCTGATCTTCTACAAACTTGATAAAGGCGTTCTTGCTCATTTCTAGATAAATATTATATGCGTGCTAGGTCAAAAATGAGTGCAAATATACAAATTTTTCTGATTGAACAAATCAATCCTTAATTTTTTTATTCTGATCGAGTAATCCCGGTCTTCTTAGCCTTGTCCTGAGCAATGCCTGATCCAGTTTCCAGTCAATAATTTTTCGTTCATCTCCTGATAACAGTATATCAGGAACCTGCCATCCTTTGTAATCTCTTGGCCGGGTATAGGAAGGTGGTGAAACAAGTCCTGATTGAAATGAATCGGACAGGGCAGAGGTTTCATCACTTAAAACACCGGGAATCAGTCTGATAAGACTATCTGTAAGAACAGCTGCTGCGAGTTCTCCTCCTGATAAAACATAATCTCCAATGGATATTTCACGGGTGATCAAATGCTCACGGATACGTTCGTCAATTCCTTTATAATGTCCACATAAAAGAATAATATTTTCCTGAAGTGAAAGTTGGTTGCTAACAGTCTGTGTAAGTAGTTCTCCATCAGGACTCATATAAATTACTTCATCATAGGTTCTTTCTGATTTCAGAGAAGTAATACAGCGATCAACAGGTTCAATCATCATCACCATCCCAGCACCTCCTGAAAAAGCATAATCATCCACTTTTCGGTTTTTGTCGAGGGTAAAGTCACGTAAATGATGCAAATGAATTGTGACCAATTCTTTCTGTATTGCCCGTTTGATAATGGATTCAGTAAATGGTCCGGAAAACATTTCCGGAAAAATCGTGATGATATCAATTCTCATCGTTCAGTCCATTCTGTTTTAATATTCATGAATTCGATGGCGCCAAAGGTAGTTAGTTCACGGCCAAATCCCGAATTTTTTGTTCCTCCAAATGGAAGTCTGGGATCTGATTTGACCATACTATTGATGAAAACACAACCTGATTCTATTTTTTCACTGATACGGATCGCTCTGTTATTATCTGTAGTCCAAATACTTGCGCCTAATCCAAATCGGGTGCTATTTGCTAAATGGATAACTTCCTCTTCAGTTTCGAAAGGCATAATTATTGCCACCGGACCAAAAGTTTCTTCACTAAATACCGGCATATCTATGGTTATGTCAGTGAGTATTGTTGGTTGAAAGCTATCAGGAACTTCAGATGACCGTTTGCCACCTGTAAGGATTTTCGCGCCCATTATTACAGATTCTGATACTTTTCGTTCAATCTCATCCAGCAGATCAGGCCGCGCCATTGGGCCAATATCTGTTTCTGACTTCATTGGATCTCCAATATTCAGTTTATTGGTTTCCAGAACAAAAGAATCAACAAATTCCTGAAAAATAGGTTTCTGTACAAAAAAACGTTTGGCAGCGATGCAAACCTGTCCGGTATTCAACATTCTGGCTCTGACGGCCATAGAACAGGATGGAAACAAATCAGCATCCGCAAATACGATATATGGATCAGATCCACCCAGTTCAAGAACGACTTTTTTTAAATGTTTTCCAGCCAAAGATGCCACTTGTCTTCCGGCTCTTTCGCTACCTGTTAGACTAACGCCTTTTACCCAGGGATGTGAAATGATTTCTTCTGATCTTTCTGCAGGAATCAAAACACTGCGAAAGATGGTATATGAAGGATTTAATTCCTGAAAAATGCTATCAATTGCCAGAGCACAACCCGAAACATTTGGAGCATGCTTTAGAATAATTGTGTTACCGACTGTCATACTGGGAATTGAGAAACGAAATACTTGCCAGAAAGGAAAATTCCAGGGCATAATTGCAAAAATAATTCCGAGAGGTTCAAACTTTATGCAGCTATTTTTTGCTTCGGTTGGTATCTTTACTGTATCAATGTTGATAGCCTCCGGTTGGCTGTAATGCCGGCATAAAAGCGCACATTTTTCAATCTCAGCAATAGATTCACGAATAGGTTTTCCCATTTCTGAAGTGATAAGAATTGCAAGTTCCTGCTTTCTTTCAAGTAAAATTTCAGAAAGTTTTGCATTTAATTGACATCTTTCCATGAGTGATTTGTTCTTCCAGAATTGAAAACCTTCATGTAACTGATGTATGGATTGAATAAGGAAATCCTGTGAAAAGTCTTCGTATTCCTGAATTGTTTCTCTTGTGAAAGGATTAATACTGATCATATGACAATCATTTTTGAATTCACTTCCATGTACGTGTTTTATTTATTTCCTCCTTATCACGAAATGCTTTTTCGAGATCAATATCCAACCGATTGGCAATTGAACAAATAAATATCAGAATATCAGCTAGTTCTTCTTCAACTGAACCAACAACTGATTTCTGGTCCATTTTAATATTCTGCTGTTTCCTGATCGCTTTGAACAATTCACCGACTTCTTCGCCTAACATCAGACTTTTCTGAAGAATATTCTGGTCTGAAAAGCCACGTTCTTTTTCAAGTTCAATCACATATTGTTGAAATTGCGCAAGACTTGGGTTCGAAGGAAGGAAAGGCATAATTATATATTATTGATAAACAGATAATTAAATTAGAAACTCCAATTTTATATTGGAATTAACGAAGATAAGAAATTCGCAATAATCTTTTTGGACTGATTCAGTTTTCAATGAAATAGTATTTCTTTCCAAAACACCTTCAATAGCTACTTTCATTACATTTACAGTCTAAAATCTATGTGCATGAAATTGAAATATGTTTTACCCATTTTTCTTTCTTGTTTGTTATCAGGTAGTTTAATTGCCCAACAAAATCACCGGTTCACATCAAGAAATTTTCAACAGGCGGTTGAGAAACAGACCCGAACTTTGAAAGGCGTTCCAGGACCAGAATATTGGCAAAATAGATCTGAATATTACATTGATGTTCAAGTAGATATAAAAAACTCAACATTGATTGGAAAAGAAAAAATTATTTATTTCAACTACAGTAAGGACACGCTTGATAAGATCGTTTTCAATTTGTATCAGGATATTTACAGGGCAGGAAATAGCCGTGACTGGGATCTCGGAGGCAAAGATATTTCGAAAGGAACCGAAATGAATAAACTTGTTATTGGAGGAATACCGTGCGATTTTAATGATCAGGAGAAGTTTCAGCGAAACGGAACAAAACTCATTGCAAAAACAAAACAATTATTATTGCCTGATGATTCGCTAAGTGTGGAAGTTGAATGGAAAGTGCAGATACCGGATCAAAGACCTATCCGCATGGGAAAATACAATGATTCGACTTATTTTATTGCCTATTGGTATCCACAGATTGCCGTGTATGATGATCTTGATGGATGGGATATGATTTCTTATAATGGAAGTGTGGAGTTTTACAATGATTTTAATGATTATCAGGTAAATATAAGCTTACCAGATGATTTTGTAGTTTGGTCAGGGGGAGAACTTCAAAACGAAAACGAGGTTTTTTCAGATTTAATTGCGGATCGTTTGAAGCAAACAGCTGAATATCCTTCTGTTTCGAAAATTATTACTTCTTCAGACTATGAAAAGAAACAAGTCATACAAAAAAATGGAAAAAATACATGGAAGTTTATTTCCAGTCATATTCCTGATTTTAGCTTTGGTTTCGGAAAAGGAAAGTCATGGGATAGAAGTAAATTAAAAATCGGTAACAACGAAGTTATTATCAATACGGTTTATAATGGTAAGGATAAATATTTTGACGAAGTAACAGGATTTGCTGCCGTATCAATTGATTATATGTCAGACACTTGGCCCGGACTTCCGTTTCCTTATCCTCAGGTCACTGTTTTCTGTAATGGACGAACCAACGGAGGTATGGAATCACCGATGATGGCAAATAACAGTGCCCCACATGATAAAGCTGCATCCTTCGCTTTGACGTTTCATGAGATTGCTCATAATTATTTTCCTTTTTATATGGGAACGAATGAAAAAAAGTATGCATTTATGGATGAAGGATGGGCCAGCTATTTCCCTACCCAATTGGCTGACAGCTTATATCCGGATTTAAAATCATTTTCTAATACAGTTAAACGTTTTGAAGAAATGGCAGGATATGAGAACGATGTTCCTCCTATGGTTTTGAATCAAATGTTGGGGGCAAATTATCAGAGTCTTCGTCTGGCTTCTTATACTCGTCCTGCAATGGCGTATCATTTTCTTCGTAATGCATTGGGCGATAATATCTTTCGTGAATCACTGCATAATTTCATGCAGGTATGGGCAGGAAAACACCCGGTACCATCAGATTTCTTTTCTGTAATGGAACTAACAGCAGGAGAGGATCTTAGCTGGTATATCGAGCCTTGGTTTTATCAATTTGCTTATCCCGATTTAGCGATTAGGAAAGTGACTAAAAGTGGATTGATTGTTGTTGAAAATATTGGTGGATTACCCTTGCCCATTGAGCTTGAGTTAACATTTATAAATAAAACTACTCAGAAAATTACCATGGATGCTTCTGTATGGAATTCAGGTGAAAAGTCAGTTTTGGTGGAGTTTAACACTGATTCTCCCTTACTGGAAGTAACTCTGGGCTCCGATAGAATTCCAGATTCAAACAAAAAGAGTAATTATATGCTATTCATTGACAATTAAACACTTATTTTTGAGCAAAATTAATACATCTATCATGAAAATTTTTAGTAAAATTGTACTGACATTAAGTTTATTTCTTACTGTTTATCAGGGCTTTAGTCAGATTTCACCTGAATGCTATTATATCCAGTTTTCTGATAAAAGCGGATCACAGTATACCATTGACCATCCTGAAGAATTTCTGACGCAGCGTTCTTTGGATCGTCGTGAACGGCAATTGATTCCTGTTGTTGAAAATGATATCCCTGTAAATCAGAACTATATCGATGGAGTTGAACAAACTGGAGCTACATTGTTATTCGCATCCAAATGGTTGAATGGATTAACGATCACTACAACTGATCCGGGAGTGCTTGAAGCAATTCAGGCTTTGCCTTATGTTATCGAAGTTCGTGGACTTGAAAAGAGTACAACGGACCAGATTTTTACTGAAAAAGATTTTTTTAAAAATGAAAGTTATTCAACTACAAGTAATACTACTTCAAAAGAATTTAAATCAACTGAAGTGTTCAATTATGGCAATGCTTATACACAGATCAATCAGATTAACGGAATCCCTTTGCATGATAATGGTTTCCGTGGGCAAGGAATGGTAATTGGTATACTCGATGGAGGTTTTGCAGAAACTAATATCCATATTGCTTTTGATAGTTTACGCGCAAATGGTCAAATCTTAGGTACGAAAGATTTCGTACATCCTGGAGGTGATGTCTACAACGAAAGCTATCATGGAACAATGGTGTTAAGTACCATTGCTGCAAATGTTCCAGGACAAATGATAGGAACTGCACCAAAGGCATCTTTTTGGCTGTTACGCTCTGAATATGTAAATACAGAGAATTTTATAGAGGAATATCATTGGGTTTCAGCAGCAGAGTTTGCTGACAGTGTAGGAGTAGACGTTATTAATTCCTCATTGGGATATATAGATTTTGATATGCCTGTATGGAACCATACCTATAGTGACATGGATGGAAATACTGCAATTGCAACAATCGGTGCGGATCTTGCAGCCAGCAAGGGCATCCTTGTAGTGAACAGTGCCGGTAATTCGGGTGATGATTCATCTTATCCTTATATTGGATCACCTGCAGACGGTAATGAAGTATTTTCTATTGGAGCAGTTGGCGGAGACGGAATCAGGGCATCCTTCAGTTCAATAGGACCCACTTATGATGGAAGAATCAAACCCGATGTAATGGCCATGGGTTCAGGTACAGCCGTAGCTTATGGTGGAAACTCATTTGGTTATGGAAGCGGCACTTCCTTTAGTTCACCTGTCACAGCTGGAATGTCAACTTGTTTGTGGCAGGCAAATCCATTGTTTACTAATCTGGAAATTAAAGATGCAATTATGCAAAGTGGGAGCAGGGCTTCAAATCCTGATTCCTACTATGGCTATGGAATTCCTGATTTCACTGCTGCAAATTTATTACTCACTTCACTTGCTGAATCAAAAGCAATGAATAATCTGGCAAAGGTTTATCCCAATCCATACCATTCCGGAGTAAATTTTCAGCTGATCAGAGACACCAATTATTTTGTTCAGATTTTGGATTCATATGGCAGATTGATATATACCATTGATGGAGATAGAAGCATTGAAACATCAGTAGAAGAGAGGCTTACGAATCTATCTGCTGGTTTTTATATGATTCTGATTACTATGGGTGATTCAGAACAAATGATAAAACTGATCAAAGAATAATCAGTTCATAAAGCCATTTTGAATTGCATAACGAACAAGTCCGGCGACATTGTTCACTTCCAGTTTTCGCATCAGATTGGTCCGATGAGTATCCACTGTTCTCGGACTAATAAACAACCTATCAGCAATTTCTTTATTAGAAAGGCCTGATGACACGAGTTGGATAATCTCAATTTCTCTTTCGGTAAGTAATGATTTCTTATCATCGAAAGGCATACTGCTGCCCGAAAGTTCGTTCCTGATAACAATGCTGGAATCTGATTCCTCAAAATATTCCTGACCATTTGCCACTCTGTTTAAAGCAGTTAACAAAACATCAGCGTCTGAATTTTTAAATAAAAAACCTTTTGCCCCAATATCAGACATTTTCTTAACGAGGCTTTTCTCATCATGCATTGAAAGGATAATTGCTTTCACCTTCGGAAAGCGTTTTTGCATCTCTTTCAATGCCTCAATTCCGTTCATCACAGGCATATCAATATCGAGTAAAACGATATCAGCCTCTAAAATATCGAGTTTCTGAAGAAGCTCCCTGCCGTTCGAAGCAGTCGTAATTACTTTATAATCAGTAAACTGACCCAGGATAGATTTGAGCCCATCTACAACCATCTGGTGATCATCTGTAATGATAACTTTTATCATAATGCGACAATTGGAATTCTGATTGTTGCGAGTGTGCCACTATGCGGACTAGGTTCTAAATTAAATTCACCATGCACAGTTTCAACGCGGCTTGAGATATTCATTAAACCAATTCCGGTTGATTTCTGTTTATCAAACATAAAGCCTTTCCCGTTATCCTCAACAAGGAGGACCAACATTTTTCCATTACGGAAAAGCTGAACATTTACCTGGCTTGCTTCTGAATGCTTTATAATGTTGTTAATCAGCTCCTGACAGATTCTATAGACACTAATCTCGATGTTTTCCTTCACCCTACTATCCATCCCAAAATGTTCGAAATTATATTGAATTTTAGAGAGTCTGAATGATTTATCGAGCATATCAGCGATTGATGGTATCAATCCTTCTTCCTGAAGCAAGCGGGGCATCATCTGATGTGAAATTGAACGTACATCAATACAAGCAGAGTCTACGACCTGCGAAAGTTCTGATAGTTTGTCTTTTTCCATAGCATCAGGCATATGGGAAACGATATTTACGAGTGATAACTTAATTCCTGACAGCGTTTGTCCGATACCATCATGCAGATCCTTTGCAATACGTTTACGTTCATCTTCCTGTGTTTCAACGATTGCTTTTAAATATAATTCCTTTTGATGAAGCATCTTTTTGTTGAATTCCTGCGTCTGTTTCTGTTTATACCTTTTATATAAATAGAATAGAATGACTATTCCAAGGGTAACCAAACTTATCCAGGCAATACGTTCAGATTGATACTGTTGTTGCTTTATTTCAGATATAACTTGTGTATTTTTAAGGTTTTGAATCTCCTGATCCTTTTTCAATGCTTCATATTTTTTCTCAGCATCAACAAGTTCCTGGGCCTTTGCTTCATTGTAAATTGAATCCTGGTAACGTGTATACATTTTCAAGGATTCAAATGCACGGGTATAATCATTTTTCGATTTAAATAATTCAACCTTTCCGGAATAAATATGAACCAGTAATTGTTTGGCTTTCAATTCTTTCGCCTTAGTTTCAGCTTTATTATAGAAGTAAAGTGCACTATCTGCTTCGTTCAGTTTGATAAAAGTACCTGCCAGATTCATGGTTGAAATAACGGAACCATAAACATCATTTGTTTTTTCGTCAATTGAGAGAGCTTTCCTGAAATAGTTTCTGGCCGTTTTATCATTGCCTTTCATTCCAAATACCTCTCCCAGATTACTCAATGCAATGGCTTGCCCGCCTAAGATATCAAATTCGATGGCTTTGTCATATGATTGTTTGAAATACAAAACTGCAGCATCAAAATCAGACTTTGCTTCATAAATCGTACCTATATTATTCAAAGTCATGACGATACCTCTTTTCATTCCAAGTTCAACGGTAAGACTATTTGCTTTTTTATAGTATTCAAGTGCTTTATCAAATTCACCCATTGTTTTGTAAATAATTCCAATATCATTGTAATTGGTGGCGAGGGATTTTTTATTTTGGCTTTTAAGATTTAGTTGTTCAGACTCAAAATGATAACTAAGTGCTGTTGAGAATTCGCCATTATTTTTATATAAAGCTCCTGCAAAGCTATATGCCTTTGCAAGATTAGATTCGTGATTATTAGCCTTGCTTAATTCAATAAGCTGCTTTGCCAAGTCAAGACATTTGACAGGTTCATTCCGATAGTTCATTTCAAGATAGTCGAGCATTATTTTTTCCCGCTCATCTACTGACTGAGTTGCTTCAAGCTTTTGTTCGAATGATTGAACAGTATCAATTTGTCCGTAGATTGGACAAGCTAAAATGAACAATGTAAAAAAGCAGATCAAAAGAGGAGATATCGATATCTTCATTTCCTTGTCGTATTTCCTACCAAATGTAAACAAATATCAAAATATGCCAAAGAAATCAAGATATGTTTTTATGTCTAATTCGTAAGAAAACGCATATTCATCTTCATTAGTTACATATGTAATCTAAATGGAAGTGAATACATATGTAACTATATACTATCACTAAATATCTATTTATTAAGTCATTACATCATAATATACATTTGTAACTAATAATTGGAACAAAACAAAATATGTTAAGTGCGTAAATATGGTCTAAAATAATAAAAAATACTTATTATATGCTTATATATCAGTAATATATAACATATTATATAAAGTTATAGTACATATCAATCATTAGCAATAGCAATAATTCAACATTTAATAGAATAAATTATAATACATTGATATATTGTTAATTAGAATAATTTATCAAAGTCATCACTTTAAACATTTTAAGAATCAATGTATGTTACAAATGTTAATTTCAAATTGTTATGTTTGTAAATATATAATTGTTACCTTTGTAAATTCTATTGTAAGTGTGAGTTAAATTCTTAAAATAATTTGTGATCAAAATGAAAGATCGGATTGCACAAATATTAAAGACGAAAAATATTACTGCTACTCAATTTGCAGATGAATTAAATGTACAGCGATCAGGGATATCACATATCCTTTCAGGCAGGAATAATCCTAGTCTGGATTTTGTTATGAAAATAAAAGAGACTTATCCTGAATTTAATCTGGATTGGCTGATATTGGGGAAAGGGCCTGCTACTGGTAATATAAATTCAAAAGAAAATAAGGTTGAACAAAAGACCGAGATTAAACAAACTGAATTTGTGCCAGATCTGTTTTCAATAGGAAATGATTTAAAGGCAGAAGTCAAAACAGAAAAACCAGTAGAAATTGAAAATATAATTCCTGAATTGGAAATAAGGCCGGAAAATCAACCAAAGAGCGAAAAAAAAGCCTCCTTTGTCGAAAAAGAGGCTTTAAAAAAAGTTTCAGCGAAAAGAATCATTCGGCTGATAACATTATATGATGATTCATCATTTGATTCTTATGAACCAAATCCGGATTAAAATCTTTCAAGTTTACTAAAAAAGAAATCTGACTCAATCATCGCATTCTCATCGCTGTCTGAGCCATGAACTGCATTTGCTTCAATTGATTTTCCGTAAAGTTTCCTGATAGAGCCTTCAGCTGCATCAGCCGGATTGGTGGCACCAATATAGTCTCTGTAAGCCAATACAGCATTTTCTTTTTCCAGAACTGCAGCCACAATTGGTCCGGCAATCATTGATTCAACTAAACTATTATAAAATGGTCTTTCCTTATGGACAGCATAAAATGCACGTGCTTGATTTTGAGTAAGTTGAAGCATTTTCACAGCTTTGATTACAAATCCACCTTCCTGGATTTTTGCTAAAATTGCTCCTGCATGACCATCAGCTACAGCTGTTGGTTTAACCATTGTAAATGTGATGTTTCCGTTCATATATTTCAATTTTTTGGCAAAAGTAATCATTTAGGCGTACAAATTAAATACAACTTTTTTGAAAACGTAAAGAGTTAACATATTTTTAATCAATACTTTATTATTTCTTCTAATGATCGCTATTGTAAGGGTCCAGCCTATCTGATATAATTACTTTCTATCACTTAACTATTTTTAACAGCCTGATTGAATTGAATTTGCAATCTAAAATGGTCCTGCAATATTTTTAAGATATTGTTTATCAAGATATTACATTTTCAATATTTTGTTCTCTCTCAGTTGCCACAAAATTGGGGTCATTAATTCCATTTACAATGAAATGAAAGTCAGACTTCAAGCTAGTAATTCAGTATTTTTGCAGTATACAACACTTCTGGATTTGATGATTGAAAACAAGATAACATTTGTAGAAGCACTGACTGTCGTTTTAAAGGAAAAAAAACGCATCGTCATTACTTCGCATACAAATCCAGATGGAGATGCTTTAGGTTCATCACTTGCTTTGCAACAAATTTTGCATCGCCTTGGATATCAGGCTGATATTGTTATAGCAAACTCATATCCTGGTTTTCTATTCTGGATGCCTAATATAGGCTCTATCGTAATTCATGACAAAAATCCCGACAAGGCGAAAAATCTGATTGATTCAGCCGAAATCATATTTTGTTTGGATTACAATGCTTTACATAGATCTGGAAGCATTTCACAATTGTTGATTCAATCAAAGGCTTTCTTTGTACTCATTGATCATCATCAGGAGCCGGAACTGGGAAGTTTTCAGCTTTCGTATAGCAATGTTCTCATTTCAAGTACTTCAGAGCTTGTTTATGAAATAATCGAACTACTTGGTGCTACCAGCTTGATTAACAAACATATTGCTGAATGCCTTTTTACCGGTATTATGACTGATACTGGCTCTTTCAGACATGGAGTAGCGAATTCAAGTACATTTAAAGCTGTTGCATGCCTGATTGATCAAGGTCTCGATGCTGCCAGGGTTCACGATCTTGTATACAACTCAATGACTGAAGATCGTTTGCGGCTTTTGGGGTTTTCTATTTCAGAAAGGATGCAACTTTTTCCTGAATTTCATACTGCTATAATCGCTCTTGATAAAAATGATTTACAACGTTTTCATTTCCAGATCGGTGATACTGAAGGTATTGTTAATTTCCCGCTTTCGATTGATTCAATTCATTTAGCAATTTTGATTACAGAACGTAAAGATCATATTCACTTGTCATTACGATCAAAAGGAGATTTTTCGGTGAACGATATGGCAAGAAAGTACTTTAATGGTGGAGGCCATATCAACGCTGCTGGTGGGAAAACATTTACAACTGTACTTAAGACTGTGGAAGAGTTAATTCGTGTTTTGCCTGAATACAAAAAACAACTTCAATCTGAGGGTGAAGTGTAGCATGAATCATAAGTTTATTCCAATTTTAATTTTAATGTTCTTACTATCAGTATCTTGTAGACAAACTACTGAACAAGATCATCGAGAAAACTTGTCAGCGAAACAGTTGAAAGAACCTTTGATTAAATCCAATAAATATCTCACTCGCAGCGAAAAAGAAGATATTGACGACTATGTTAAGCGCTACCAACTTGATCTGAAATCATCGGGCACTGGACTTTTATTTACCATTGAAGATAAAGGGAAAGGAAGATTAGTAAAATATGGAGACAGAGTAAAAATCTCTTATACAATTCACTTACTAACAGGCGAGAAAATTTATGATTCAGAGCTTGATGGTAAACTCGAGTTTGTTGCCGGTAAAGGTGGTGTTCCTGCAGGTCTGGAAGAAGGAATAATCATGATGAAGTTATTTGATCGCGCAAAATTAATCCTACCTTCGCACCTTGCTTACGGCTTGCTGGGTGATTCAAATAGGATACCACCTCGCTCAGTATTGGTCTATGATATAGAAATAGTTGAAATTCAATAAATTAAATTAATCATGAAAATTAGAAATTTGTTTACAGCTGGTGTGCTGGTATTTACAGGAAGTTTTTTAACCTATTGTCAGACAGATTCAGACGGTTTTAAAACAGCTGATTCCGGAATGAAATACAAAATTGTTGAAACGAATAGTTCATCTCCTCAAATTAAGGAGGGTGATATCATGCGTATGACAATGAAATATTACATTCATGACTCAATATTGTTTGATAGTCAGAAAGTTCCGCAGGCAATTCAATTCCCATGTATTAAATCAACTTTTAAAGGTGATTTCTACGAAGGGTTATCCATGTTGCGTCAGGGAGATTCAGCCATTATTAAATGTAATGCGGATTCTACATTTATGAAGATGTTCAGAGCAAGAACACTTCCAAAGTTTGTGAAACCTAATGATGTTGTTAAGTTTGAAGTCAGAATTCTGGAAGTTAGCAGCGAAGCAGACTTTAAGGCAAAGAAAGAAGCTGAACAGAAGCAATTATCTGATAAGGGTGATCAGCTTTTAAAGGATTTCCTTCTGAAAGAGAATATCACAGTTCAGCCGACAGCCAGTGGCTTGTATTATGTTGAAACTTTAAAAGGCAAAGGTGCTATGCCGGTTGCCGGCGAGAAAATTAGTGTTCATTATACCGGAACATTAACGGATGGTACAAAATTCGATTCATCTTTTGATCGGGGTAAACCGCTTGAATTTGTTGTAGGAAAAGGTCAGGTTATAAAAGGATGGGATGAAGCACTAATGATGACAGCAAAAGGTGGAAAAGCCAGAATAGTCATTCCCTGGAATCTTGCTTATGGAGAACGTGGTGTAGGTACAATTCCAGCTTATTCACCACTAGTTTTTGAAATCGAATTAGTTGATATTTTAAAATAACAATATGAAATTCAAGAGTTTAATCTTATTTTCAATCGCACTTCTTTCTCTTTCAGCAGGATTGGTTTCCTGTGGTAACAACAAATATCCGGGTTATGAGACTACTGATAGCGGATTGAACATCAAGTATATTGTAAAAGGAGCAGAGTCAGAAAAACCAGTTTTAAGTTCTGTTGTGACCCTTAATTTGAGTTACAGACTCGAAGACAGTGTGCTTTTTGAAAGTTCAAAAATTCCTGAGCCCATGCGAATTCCGATTGTAGAACCTAGTTTTAAGGGAGATTTCTATCAGGCATTGCTTGAGATGAATATCGGGGATTCTGTTTCAGTTGCTTTTCCGGCTGATTCTTTTTTCATGGTAACCGCTGGAATGGAAAAATTACCTGCATTTGTATCAGCTGGTAGTCCGATGTATTTCGATATGAAGCTGGTTGATATTCAATCAGAGGAGGAGATCAGAGCTGAACAGGTAGCTTTGTTTAAAACAATGAGAGCACAGGAGCAGGAGTTACTTACAAATTTCCTGAACAAAAGCAATATTACTGTTGCTCCAAAGCCATCCGGATTGATTGTTGTTGAACAAAAAGCGGGAAAAGGAAGACTTCCAAAGGCTGGTGATATGCTTCAGCTTGATTTTTCAATAAGTACACTTGATGGTATGGAACTTTTTTCAACAAAGGGTCAGGCACCTATTGATGTAGAATTTGGAAAAGAGTTTGATACCAAAGGTTTTGACGAGGGGATAGGCTACCTTAAAAAGGGTGGAATTGCCAGCTTAATCGTTCCATCGTATCTCGCTTTTGATAGCTTAGGCCGTGGAGAAGTTGTTCCTCCATTTACTACCATTTTATACAATGTAGAATTACTGAATATTCGGACAGTAGCAGAAGTTGAAAAAGAAAGAACAGCACGCAAACAAGCTGAAGAAGCAGTTGATGCTCTGCGTATGAAAGAAGAACCAGGTAAAATTGCACAATATATTAAGCAAAACTCTATTCTGGTTTCACCACTTCCTTCAGGATTATATTTTATCGAAACGCTAAAAGGAACTGGAATAAAAGCTGATTCTGGTATGAACGTTACAGTTCATTATGTATTATATACTTTGGAAGGCAAAAAATTACAATCCTCGATGGAAATGGGACAACCTTTTACATTCAGGCTGGGTGAGCGCAATGTAATCCCAGGTTGGGATGAAGGTCTTTCCTATATGAACGAAGGCGGAAAAGCCAGGTTTATTGTACCTTCATCTCTGGCTTATGGCGGAGTAAACAAAGGTCCCGATATGCCTGCTTATTCGACATTGGTATTTGATGTCGAGTTAATAAAAGTTGAGAAATAATAACAAAAAAGGCCGCCAATTGGCGGCCTTTTTTTATTTAGTCATTACAGACTTTATTTTCATATCCAGATCCGAAGGTTTATATGGCTTGGTAAGAAATTCATCCATTCCAGCATCGATACAATTTCTGCGATCATGTTCCATTGCAAAGGCAGTAACTGCAATAATCGGCGTTCTCACCATATTATTCATTGCCTCAAGCTTTCTGATTTCTTTTGTTGCCTCAATCCCATTCATTTCAGGCATTTGAATATCCATCAGAATCAGATCATACGTGTTTTTCTTAAAAAGATCAAGTGCTACCAATCCATTTTCAGCAACATCGGATAAATATCCAAATTTATGTACCAATGCAAGTGCAAATTTTTGGTTTAATTCGTTGTCTTC
>CAZVKW010000004.1:16681-19988 GCA_964627945.1 uncultured Lentimicrobiaceae bacterium | reverse complement strand
GGATAATTATCAATGATATATTGCCTGAGTTTAATTCCATCCCAAGGAGATGGAAGGTTAATATCGAACAGCATAATATCAAAAACAAGTCCTTTACTATGAGTTTCGGCAATGAGCTTAATTGCTTCATCACCGTCAACAGCTGAGAAAAATTCTGACTTATTACTCAGTAACTTGGTTATAACCAACATATTGGAGGGATCATCCTCCACAACCATGATTTTAACCTTGTTCAGTTCAATTTCTTTTACTACTTCTATTGTTTCCTGTCTGACAATTTCAGGAAGGATGTTTTCAGAAAGCGAATTAAATCTTATCCGTATTGTAGTACCCACCGTTTTTTCTGATTCAACAATTAATTCACCTCCCATCAGGTTTGTCATTCGCTTTGCAAGAGGCAGTCCTAACCCAGCACCTTGTGATTGCCGTGTATAACCCAGACTATCATGCCGAAATGCCTCAAAAAGCTGTGGAAGATATGACCCATCAATTCCAATCCCGGTATCCATAATAGAGACTTCAACCGACTTATTTTCCGGTAAATGGATCAAACTAAGCTTTACATATCCTTTTTCTGTAAACTTAATAGCATTGTCAACAAGCTCCTTAATAACCCGTTTAATCGTCTCAATATCTGCGTGTATAGCGGGTACTTTATCCAGATTAGAAATAATATTTATTCCTTTCAGTTTGGCTTGTGTGATTTGCTCCTGGATCACCCAATCACATATGGAAACAAGATTACATTCTTTCATTTGAAGGACCATATCATTTGCTTCGAGCCTACTGAGATCAATAATATTATTCAATAGATGAAGAAGCTTATCACCACTTTTTTGAATTGTATTGGCATAATCATACAGTTCGGGTTTTTCAAGTATGGCTAATTCAACTTCAAGTAAATTCGAGAAATTCAGAATGCCATTCAAAGGAGTTCTGATCTCGTGGCTCATATTGGCCAGAAATGCATTTTTTAAATAATTCGCTTCTTCGGCTTTTCTCAAGGCTTCATTTAGCTCATAATCAATCTTTTGAGACTCCTGAAGTTCATTGAGTATTTCATTCGCTCTTTTATGTACAAGTACTTCCAATTCAATAACTTCTGAATCAGTTTTGGTCTGAAGCTCAACTCTGGTAGCATGCTCCATTTGCACTTTATGATTTAGTGACTTTAGTTTTTTACGTTGTTTCATTATAATCCATAAAAAAACGAAAAGGATGATAATCAACACGCCTAAACCAATATAGACAATTGAATTTCCTGATGAAGTCTTTGGTGAAAATTGATTTTGATGCCGTTGTACTATTGCCGGATCCTTCATGCGTTCTGCAATCTGATCACGCATTTGCAATTGTTTAGAAAATTGATTATTGAATGCATTAAAGGCATTTACACTATAATGAACAGATTTAGTTAAGTCTGTTTCTTTATATATTTCTGAAAGTGAAAAATATATGGAGGAATATGCTTCAGGATGTGATTCAGAAATAGCCGGTAATAGTTCATTCAAACGCTTCTCTTTTTTATCTGATCTATCATTATATATGCAAAGAGCAAGTTTTGTTAAAGAATTATTTGAATTAATTAATTCATTATCAATATTTTGAACGAGATCAGTTTGATCAAATTTTGTGTAATAGTATAAGTTAATCAATTTGTCCCGATCGGTTTTATTATAATTAGGATGGCTCAGAAGATAGTTTTCAAGACTTTGAAAATACAGTTCAGCTTTATCCGGCATATTTACATCCAGATAATACCGAATGATTTGGTAAAACGAGCCGATCATCTGATTAATTTGTCCTAGATTTTCAGTCAATTTTAATCTTTTTGCCAAAGTTTCATATCTGAGTTGCTGATTATGAGTTACTTCTGCAAGAAATGCGAGTTGATTAAGAATTTCAGTATAAATAATTTTTGCATCTTTTGAATTCGCTACGATAGTTTCCATTGACAAAAGTTCAATGGCTGCATCATCTAAACCACTGCTGTGATAAAGCAAACCTAATTGGAGGACATTGTTTAGAAATTGTAGTGTGTCTGCTTGAAATGATGGATGTAAGGTATTTATTCCGGCATTCATTAAACGAGAAGAAATAGTGTCAGTATTTGCTGTTTTTAGATAATCTGATTCAGGAGGATAATCATGAAAATAGTATGTAAGAAAACGTTGATTGAAATCAATTTTTACAAGGTTTTGTGCACAGATTGTTTTCTGTGAAGCGAACAAAAGAATGATTAATAAGAATTGTAATCTATATTTCATTGTTTCATAACGGTTTGGAAGCTACAAAGATAATTTCATCAGGATTGATCGCAATTTTAACAGCATATTCTTTTGAAATATTACTTTTGGCAAATGAGGATACATTTACTTCGAAACCAGCCAATTGCAATCTATTCGGATAATCTTTACCATATAATCTGACATGATCAAACTGACCAAAATATTTTTCTCGGTCGGCTTTTGTGGATACGCTGCTATTCTCGTAAGTGGTTTCCAGAAGGGGAGACCATGGCACCTGCAGAATTGCAGACCCTCCGGGTTTTAAAACCCGCATAATTTCTGACAGTGCAAGTTTTTCATTTTCAATATGTTCAAGCACATGATTGCACACAACCAGTCCAAAAGCATTGTTTTTAAATGGCAATTGAAGAATATCAAATAAAACAACATTTCTGCTATAATAAAATCCTTCATGATATTTCATACCACTCACATAATATGAATTAACTTTTCTGGATAAATACCTCGAAAGTTCTGGTTCAGGCGCGATATGCAAAACCCTTGTTTCAGAAGTTAAAAGATTTTGGTTGTTTTCGAAATAGACGAAAAGGAGTCTGTCACGATCAGAAGAAGCACAGGCTGGACAAACAACATTTTTCCTTCTTCCAGCGCCAATTACTTTCAATCTTTGGTTCACTTCCAGATTGAAACCTCCAGGAATCATTTTCCTGAATGAATGTCCACACAATGGACAATAAATCTTATTACCGAAATACAGATAACCTCTCAAGAAAAGATAAATCTCTCTGACAAGGTAGCCAATGGGTCGGGGAATAATGGATTTTATCTGGTTAATCATGGAATGATTATTTTTTGATGAAACTCCCTGACAATATTTCTTTAAGTGTAAGAAACTGAATCTTATAAACTCCGGATGTTAATTTATTGATATCTATTAATATACAATTATCATCTATGGAAGCCATATATTTATCATTGGCGATCAACCTACCCAGACTGTCAAATATTTTAATCTGATTTTTTGGATTTACATCAGAAAGAAGAATCCGGATGAAATT
>CAZVKW010000004.1:10339-16581 GCA_964627945.1 uncultured Lentimicrobiaceae bacterium | reverse complement strand
CGTTAAATAGTCTGATTCCGTTGGTTTTAGGCTCAACTATTGTATTATGTAACAGAACTACTGATGAAGAGCTATTATCAGGAGGAACTCCAAAAAAGATTCCATGACGTTGGTAGCTTTGATTATCAGGAAAATATGTCCTGCCGGCACGTACGATCAGATTATTGTAAATCTTCATTTCTGAACTGCCAAAAACATCAATTCCGTCACCCTTTCCATCAAAAATCCGATTGTTGTAGCAATCACATTTTGAACCACCACCAATCAATATCCCAGACATTTGATACTGGGTTTCGCGATAAGAATCGAAACGGATCGTATTTCCATATATTTCGCAATCAGTTGGGGCAGAACTAACCTGAATTCCATCCCAACCAGTATTTTCTAAGAGGTTATTATAAACTTTAACACCATTAATTATATGTGGCAATACAATAGTATCGCAATCAGCAAGGGTTTGACCGGTAAATTTAGAACTTCCGATATACATTCCTTCATCGGCGATATCATGTAAATAGCAGTCATGAATCTCAAGATCAAACATGGTGAATTTATCTCTGGTTGCCCTGAAGTCGCAGGAAGGATCAGTTTTGGCATAGATTCCACCGATTGCTGTATGTGAAATCTCAGTCCAGGCAATCTCAATATTTGTACTCATATCGTCAACCGAAATACCGGCACCATTACCGACTCTTTTGATCCTGAACCCGTATGTAACTGAATTAAAACCATTTCCAAGCATACGAACAAATTTACATCCTGAAAATTTGATACCATAAAAATGATCGGTATCAATAATTGCTTGTCCGCCGGAATTAACAATCGTTATCGGATTAAGTTCAGTACCTGTCAGATTCTTAAATAGGAGGTAGGCTCTGTTTCCTGCCTCAATGCATATTTTATCGCCTGGTTGAAGACTTGCACCATCCACAACAGAAACGTTGGGTGCAATTGTAATTGTGCATTGTGCATTAATGATCTGAATTTGAAAAAAAAGAAATAAACAGACTATGATCTGAAAGAATTTTAGTTCAACTTTTGACATTCAATTCGAATTTACTATTAAAACACTATCAATTTCCGCGTTTTGCTCTTTCCCAATTCACTGATTGACTTCCTTTAAAATATCTTTTCATACCTAAAAGTACTGCCACATTCATAACTAGAAAATAATATGGAACAAACAAAATCTTGATTCTGATTGCCTTGTTTTCGAGATACCAGCCAATAATAGCAAAGAAATAAAATGCTAATTGTAAATAGAACAGTATGATATACAAGTTTGTATAGTTTGAAAAACCAATAAAATAGGCCAGTAAAAAATTAATGATAAGCAAAACAGGCAGTGATAGTGGCGCAGCTGTCCAACGTAAAACACGATGTGAAATATACTGGAAGCTAAGTGTTCCGTATCTAAAAATATTGAGTAAAGGGCTTAGACGCACAATAGACTGTATACCACCGGCAGCGATCCTAACTTTTCTTTTTAGCTCTTCTTTTACATCAGCTGATGCTGTTTCAATCGCATAGGCTTCAGGATCATACTGGATTGTAAAGCCTTTCATAGCAACACGAAGAGAAATAATGAAATCATCCAAAAGTGTATCCTTTTCGACCTTTTCGAAAAGCTCAGTACGAATAGCAAATAGTTCTCCTGCTGCTCCAACAACAGAATACAGTTCTGCATCCCATTTCTTTAGCTTTGACTCATATTTCCAATAAATTCCTTCTGTTCCGGCTGCAGCATCCTTATCCTTATTATAGATTCTTTTTTCGCCGGAAACACATCCAACTTTTGGATCAGAAAAAAGATTCACAATACGCTGCACAGATTCTTTTCCCAGCATGGTATTTCCATCGGAGAATATCACGATCGGACTTTTTACAAATTGCATTCCACGGTTCATGGCTCCAATCTTACCACCTCTTGCATCTTCGTGGTAAACCTCTATCCCTTTGGAAGCATATTTCATTAAAATATCCGGAGTGCCATCATTTGATCCATCAGTCACCCATACTTGATGCAATTTATCAGATGGATATTCCATGGAAAACGAGTTGTTAACTTTTGCATCTACATAATCTTTTTCATTATATGCAGCAACAAAAAGTGTCACATGTGGCTCATAATCAGCATGAAAATTGCTTTTTCCGGGCGAAAATATTCTTTTCAGTTTTACCAGAAAAAAAAGCAGAATTCCATATCCTAAATAGGCATAAAAAACCACAAATAGCAGCAGCCAGAAAATAATTTGCAGAGTCAACATAAGATTAGAATTACAGATTATTCGTCTTTAAAGCAGCGAAATTTAAATGGTCAATTTCAAAATACTGAAATTCAGCCATTTTACCTAAAATGCCTTTCAATTCGGCTTCACCTGAATGAACACTTTCAATTACAAACAAAATTTTGGGATATGTTTTGATAAATTCGCTTGCTCCAATTAATACATCTTTCTCCATACCCTCAACATCAATCTTTATCAAAATAGCTTCTGACTTATCGATGGCCATCGTTTCGATCATATCATCGAGTTTAACAAGATCAACTTCATCGTAAGTTGCCCTTTTATCAGTATCGTGATCATATTCAGTTACAGAACTAAGATGAGAAGCACCGGTATTTAAAGGGTCATAGGTGAACTTTTCATGGCTTTTATGGGTTGACAAACCAAGATTATAAGTTATAGCATTTTTATCAAAATTATTCAGCATTAAATTGATAAGCAGGGCTTTATAATTCCTTTGGGATGGTTCAAATGAAATTGTCTTTAAACCATATGCCTGCATGAGCAATGTATAGGTTCCCATATTGGCGCCTACATCAATAAAAACAGAATAGTCCTTGTAATTTTTCAGAATGAATTGCTTAACTGCCCATTCGTAGGCATAATTCCCAAACTGGAAATCAAGCGTTCCTTTCCGGTGTAAATAATAACCCAGTTTTCCCCGGCATATCCGTGTATTCAGGACTGACTTTTTTAGAAACAAATAAATGATCGATCCGAAAACAAGTTTATATTGCCCATAACCTATGAAATCTTTGAAATATCGAACAAATGTGAATAATTTACGCATGAAAGAATAATTGGTTGTTTATATTTTAATTTGTTGCTTTTTCCCATATCCCGGTTTCACCATTGTATTTACGAAGTAAACGAGCAGGATTACCTCCGACGACTGAATAAGGAGGAACTGATTTTGTTACTACACTTCCTCCTGCAATAACTGAATGCTTGCCTATAGTTACTCCTGCAGTAATTACAGAATTGGCCCCGATCCAGACTTCATCTTCAATAATAATTGGTTTTGTTTCAACGGCTTGTTTGCTTGGCGGTTTCGTAATATCCTGATATCCATGGTTTAAACCAGAAACAACAATATTTTGAGCAAACATGATATCGTTTCCAACGGTAACCGGTCCAATAAGAACGCAACCTAGGCCAATACGCGTGCGATCTCCGATAATGATTGCTCCCACACCATTATTGATCGTAGCAAAATCCTCGATAGTCGAATCTGAACCAATCTGAAAATCATTGAATGGAAGAACATCCATTCGGGTTCTTCGACGTATGAGGGTGTGTTTTCCTTTTTTGTGTTTAAGAGGATTCAGAAAGAGCTTTACCCACAATCTCGGTCTGGCCTGATTTTTAGGCATTAATGACCAAAGTGCCAGTTGCTTTAATCTCGGATTACTTTTTATTGCAGACAGTATACTCATCGCTTTAAACTTTTGGTAACTGCATCAAAATTAACATCTTATTATATATCTCCTGAACATTATTTTCCCAGGTATGGCTTTTGGCAAAAATCTCCCTTGAAACTTCCTTTTCAAGTGAATTTTCCGATAGTGCTTTCTCAACCATTACCAGATATTGCTCTTTATTTTCTGCAAGATAGGTATGTTCTGCAAAAACTTCCATCGCTTTTGTCAGTGTTGCAACGGTGGGTTTTCCCATAGCCAGATATTCGTCTATTTTACGTGGATAATTCCCGATTGTTACTTCATTTAGTTTTTGAGGATTCAGGGCAACATCGAAATAATTAAGATAGGAGGGAAGTTCCTCCATTTTTTTACTGCCAAGAAAATGAACATTGGGAATATGATGAAGTTCACTGTTTTTAAATGCCTCATCTTCAGGACCAACCAGAACAACCTGCCAATCAGAACGTTGTTTTGCCAGAAAAACTAAAACATCAATATCAAGTCTGAGCGAAAACAATGCCCCAATATACCCGATTATTGGACGCTTAATATTTTTTAAATCTTCTGGTTGTTCTTTTATAAGTTTTTTATCAAACAAACTCACATCGCATCCCTGACCTACATAATAGGAATGCGGATTAAATTGTCGGGCACAATCAGCAAGATAGGTTGAATTTGCTACAACAAGATCTGATTTTGCCATCAGCGCTGCTTCGATTCGAATTCCCTGCTTCTTCCAGAAGTCAACGGCAATGAGATTATCGCGTGTATAATAAATATATAGTTCCGGCTGAAGCAACTCTTTTAAATAGAAGCTTCTGAACATATCACTATCATTGAAAATGAAATAGTTACGGAAATTCAATTTCTTAATTGCCTTTTTTATCTCCTGAGCGAAACGTTTGTTATTAACTTTATTCAGAAAGTCAAAAAGTCCTGCATTGGGCAAACGGCTAATCGATTCAAGTGTGGTTTTGGGATAAAGATTCCACATATTTTCCGAAACCTGAACCAGGTCAGGTTCCAGACCTTTATTAATCCGATTTCTCTTTTGAATCAGCGGATCTTTCCGTTCACGAAATTTCGTTAACCGGTCAAGGGGGTAATTCACGTATAACACCCTGTTATGACGTGCAAATTCCTGTGCTAAGTTAATACAGTTACTCCCGATCCGGCTGTCAAGCGCCTGTAAACCCACAACGATGAAATCCCTGTTCGTAATCATATTATTGCTTTTTAGGATTGATTTCCTGATATATTTTCAGCACTTCTTTGGCCATCGCCAACCATGAGAACTTAGCTGATTGCTCAGCACCTTTACGAATCAATTCATCACGTAAACTATTGTCATTCAACATCTTAACCATTGCATCAGTAATTTCCTCCGGCTTGAAAGGGTCAATCAACAGTGCTGCACCACCTGAAACTTCAGGCATGGAAGAAGTATTGGAAGTGATAACCGGACATCCACAGCGCATGGCTTCAAGCATTGGAATACCAAAACTTTCGCGCAGGGAAGGATAAAGAAATACTGCACATTGACTATAAATCGCTGGTAAATCGGTATTGATCACATAGCCTGTCAAATGAATATGTTCAATTAATCCAGGATCACCTATTTCATTCAATAAACTTGTTAAGGCACTTTTTTCATAATCAAGCATAACAAGTTCAAGTGGTTCAGACTCGGATTTCAAATAGTCAGAATAGGCTTTTAACACACCTTTTGTATTTTTTTTGGGGTCAGTATTTCCCAGAAAAAATGCAAAACGATCAGGAAGCTTATATTTTTCCTTCACCCTTTTGAGTTCGGACACATCTGTAATAGGCAGGAAATAATCTCCCACTCCGTTATAAACTGCTACAAGGCGCTGATCACTCTCCGGAAATCCAAAAAATTCCCTGATGCGGTTTTTCTCAAAGTGAGATACAGTAATGATCTTTTTACTTTTCTTCACGACTTTGGGAACCACTATCCTACGATACATATTCCCCAGTTTCTGATACCATGTTCCTCCTTTCTTCAATAAACTAATACTTTCGAGGTAAATGATATCATGCAAGGTAACAACAAGCGGAATATTTGTGTTTACCGGTGCTGTATTGCTTGTACAATGCAGAATATCACAGTGATATTTCTTTGCTGCGTTTGACAGAGCATATTGTTCCCAGGTGGGGTATGGACCGCCCGAAAGTTCTATCAGATGGAAATTCTTTGTTTCCTGAAGACAGGATTTGTCTTCATCGGGTTTGATGAAAATAAAATACTCATTTTCAGTGTCGATTTTTTGCAGATTACGGATGAGTTCGAGCGCGACCATATCCATGCCATGCTTTTTCCGTCTGTACAATCTTTGACCTTCAATTCCTATACGCATATGTAAAGTATTAGAGAAGAATTATTTATGTCGTTTTGTCTGAAATGCATTATAAGTATGTTTCGTATGGATAAAATGTTTATTTGCACCCTTGATACGCAAAAGCGAGATAGCCATAAACAAAAATCCAGCTGGCAAATATGCCATTGCTTTTA
>CAZVKW010000004.1:0-10239 GCA_964627945.1 uncultured Lentimicrobiaceae bacterium | reverse complement strand
GCAAAGTTGATAGCTCTGGTTTTCGTACTTATGTCAAATTTTTCACTGAACAAAATGATCGGCAATTGTTTAATCCGATGGATGGTTTCTGCTGAGAAATTGTCAGCAATAACAACAATATCAAAATCAGGATAATTATGATGCAAGGCGTCCTCAATAACACCAAGTATTACTTCATCTTCCTGATAACATGGTATGAGTACTGCAAATTTCCGATAATTTGTCACTATCCTACTTTTCCTTTTATACGGAAATAAAGAAGCTACTGAAAAAATAAAAATGTACAAACTGGTAATTGTCATATAGATATATACAATAACCTGAAGGATAAACAGAAATAAAATCAAACTATTCATGAAATTAAAGGCTTGGATTTTCATAAATTTCTTTATCGAACAAATGCTTTATATTCCACCCAACTGCCTGATAATAAGCATAGAATAACTTAATCTTCCCTTTTAACAGATATGAAAATGCATTCTTTGGAATGGCAATCAACAACTGATACATAAGACCTGCATAAAAATCATAACCACTTACATTGCGCCTCATGAAAACAAGTCTGTTCCTGTTTAAATAGTAAATTTTCAAACTACTAAGCTTACCTGTACTAATCGATTCTTTATGTAAAACATAGGAGTTATGAACAAAAAAAATCTTGTAACCAGCATTTTTTATTCTCACACACCAATCAGCCTCCTCATAATAGAGGAAGAAAATATATGACATCAGACCGATTTTTTTTACCACCTCCATCGGAACCATCATGGCTGCACCATGTGCATAAGCTGTTTCCCGATCGGTATTAAACTGACCTGTATCTTTTGAGCGAAACCCTATTGCCGAGTTACGCATTGTAATATAGTTTATAGGAGTAAATCCGGCGTATTGAATGGTATCGGCCTGATAATAGAATTTAATTTTTGGACTTACTGCTCCGATTTCAGGATTATTACGAAGTTTATCAACAAGAGGTTCCATAAATCCAGGTGGAACCTCGATATCGTTGTTGAGTAGTAAAACATATTCACCACGGGCCCTCATCAGACCAAAATTGTTCCCAGCAGCGAATCCATAATTGATTGGGTTCTGAATAAAAACTACATTCGGAAAACGCTGTTTTATTACTGAAGGATCATCAGATGGAGAAGCGTTATCGATAACAATTACCTCAAAATTCGGATATGTGATTTTATTCAAGGACTCGAGCAAAGCACAAGTTACTTCTGCCTGATTATAATTAACTGTAATGATACTTACGAGCGGATATTTACTTTGCATGAAATCAATGGCTTGTTTTGTTTGATCCTTTTTTTACTGTGTTACCCTCGATTGAATGTGTTGTATGAATAAACTTTTTACTCGCTCCTTTGATCTTTAACAAACTGATTACCATTAAAATGAATCCATAAGGCAAAGATAAAAGAGCAACAAATGTCTTTTTGTTATAAAATTGTCCGGGAACAGATATGGAGAGTGTTAAAGCTGTCAACATAATGGCAGTAAGCCAATAATAGAATCCCAGAGAGAAATAATCTCCGATTATATCAAAGTTAAGGAAATGAACCAATGCTGATATAATGGTAATGATGAACAGTGATCCGCTAAGCAGGATACGAGGTGGTTGAATCATTTGAATAACTTTATCAAAATAATCAAGGTTGCCATGATTAAGTAGATTGAACAAGCCATCGAAGAAAAACTGTCTGAAATGGCTCAATTGGGCGGCAATCCAACGACGACGTTGATTCACAAATACTTCTGACTTCTGGGTTTTTTCATCATAGATATGCGCATTCTCTTCATATTCAATAACTATTTTTTCCTGTAATAGCTTCATTTCAAGCTCTTTATCTTCACCTACAGAGTCAATACCAGCCATTAATCGTTTATAAATCGCATAATCGATGGCCATTCCTGAACCAATTAGAGCAGAAGAGAGACCAAGAACGCGGTGTCCTTTCCTGAAAATACTATTGTTAATTTCTTCGCTAACTGCATCCAGTATTGCAAATGAAGTATTGGTATTTTTTGCCATTCTATGACCCTGTACAGCACTGAATCCTTTATTAAAGGCATCATTAATACGGGTCAGAACATCATGCGCCATGATATTATCCGCATCAAGAATCATGGCAATATCCCATTCATCACCAATAACTTCCATACATTTATTCAGTGCTTTTGATTTCTTGCTTACCTCAAACACTACCTCTACGACACGTATGGGTAATGCACGCAATGCTTCAAGTGTATCAGCTTTAAATTGATCAGCTATTACGATTACTTCATAGAGATCTTTAGGATAATCCTGTAAGAGGGCATCTTGTGCAACATCAATAATTACCCGGTCTTCCTTATAACCCGGAATCATTACAGCGAAACGACGCATTTTATCCAGACTCTTTATCCTTGATTTTCGGGGAAAAAGCGATGCAATTCCAAAAATCATGATGTAAAGAGTAGCAAATGCAAAATAGACAAATGCTATTCCTTCAATTGTACTTAAAATAATTTTCAAGCTCAACATATTCTATTTTTCAGTTAATCTATCGTTTGTATAAACTCTTTTGAAATGGGTAAGGTTCCAGTATGTTGCCCTCCAGAAAGCCTTTACAAGATCAAAACGGCCTCTTAACATATATTCAATAGTAATTTTCGGAACAGAAATAAGGTAAATATAGATAGTACTAAAAAACTTATTCAATCCAAAGGTGTTTCTTCTGGCATAAAGTACCCTTCCACGCGTAAGATAATAAATCTGGAATGGACTATCTTTCACCGTTGAAATGGATTCTTTGTGCAAAACAAGTGATTTTCCCTGATAATAAATTTTGTATCCTGCTCTCTTGATTCTCGAAGCCCAGTCATGCTCTTCATAGTACAGGAAAAATATATCAGCCATGAGACCAACCTTTTCAATAACCTTGCGGGGAACAAGCATTGCTGCCCCATGGATAGAGCCAGTTTCGCATACGTGATTATATTGGCCATGATCAATCTCTCCGAAACCAACAGCAAAATTCCTAACTGAAATTGGGTGTATTGGAGTAAAGCCAGCAAACTGGATAGTGTTTTTTGTATGGAAATACTGAATTTTTGGACTGACTATACCAATAGTAGGATCATTTTCAAGCAGCTCTACCAATGGTTCAAGAAATCCGGGTTCTACTTCTGTATCGTTATTGATAAATAACATGTATTTACCGCGGGCCTTATACACGGCAACATTATTTCCACCTGCAAAACCCAGATTTTTATCTGTCTTAATGAAATTGATTTCAGGGTATGATTCTTTGATAATGTCCGGATTGTCAGTAGGAGAGGCGTTGTCGACAACCCAAATTTCATAATTCGGATAAGTGCAATGTCTCATCGAAGCAAGAAACTCAAGCGTTATCCTAGCCTGATTGTAATTAATCGTAATGATGGATACTAAAGGGAATTTGCTTTTTGTTTCGGTTATCATGTCCGTTTTATCGTTTTCAATTTAATATCGAAGATAGAACATTTCATCCGAATTTCAAAAAACTTTAGGTCTTGCTTTTCAATGACCAGGGATTGATTTTTTTTGATACAAGATAAATATATTCACGATCAAGCTGTTGACCTACAAAAATGAATACCCAACTCAGGTAAATCAATATCCCTGTAGGCATCTGACCTAACACCCCATTACCGTAACTTGCTCCCATGATACCGGTAAATCCACACATGAGAGCACTTAAAATCCCTTTTAATTCCTGCGATTCAATCCTGAACATGATGAGAAATGATCCTTTAAGAAGAATATAACTTAGTATAAAAAGGTGTAATACAAGTCCAATAATGCCTTGTTCTGCCCAGATTTGAACATACCAGCTATCTGTTGCTATTTGTGCAAGAAAACCCTGAGGCGAAAATCGTTTTCCCCAATCACCAGCACTTCCGATTCCACCTCCAAATGGACGGCTAACCAGATAACCACTTAAAATCTTCCTGTTTTCGAGACGGACAATATATGACTGATCCTCTTCCGGAACAAAGGCAGTTCGCATACGACGAATCTGCGAATTACTCTGACCAATATAGGTATAGGTAAAAAATGAATAGACAAGACCTAATACAAGTCCGCCAATAATAATGGCCTTAAAATTCTTACGGTGGGCAATATAGGTTATTCCAGCGATCATCGGAACGATCATAGCTCCGCGGGTTCCTGAAACCATCATTCCCCAGAAACCCATCAAAGCCATTGTTGAAAAGAAGACTCTATTACCAAGGCCTTTGATATTCATTGCGATTAACAATCCAACCACTCCGGCAGCTCCCTGAGCAGCGCCAAACTGTCCTGCATCACTAAAGAATGAGAATACACGCAACTCACCAAAAATGATATGGGTTATACCTCCAACAGTATCAAGCCAATATTGTTCGGCTGAGTCTGGACCGATGTATAATTGCTGTAAGCCTTTTAAAGTACCGAGAATAGAAAATGTTCCCCAGATATACAGAAAAGTATATAAAAAACGTAATCTGTTGAAAATCATTAATCCTACAGGAATGATAAGCAACATATATAATGACATCCCGCGCATAGCATAAAACCAGGCTGTCCTACTTAATGCTTCAGGATTAAACAGCTGAAGTATTGTATATGAAAACCAAAGTAATGAAAGATAGGTCAGGTCCCTATTGGCATGTTGCCAATCGAGTTTACTATAGAAATATTTAAAAAAAACAGCTACGTAAGTTAGAACCAAAAAACCATCAATGGTCAAACCAAATGGGACATTTCGAATATATCGTGTTAAGCCGATTGCTATAAAACCAAGAATAAGAATTGTATAAATGCCAATTCTTGGTTCATTTAAAAACCGATTAAAATATACGATAACAGGAAAAAGTCCGATTAATGCGATCGCAACAAGTATTCCTCCTTTAGCGATAATAATACCAAGAACAATAGCTGCGAACACCAACATTGCAATAACAAGTGGATGTTCGAGCTTTTGTGCTCCGGGTTTATCTTTCAGGAAGGCAAACATAAGGCCACTAAGTTAATAAGAAATTCATTTAATGCTTTCTCCTGAATAATTGCAGTCCGAATTGAACGCCAGCACTAAAACCAACTTTAAAAACATCTCTGAATTTTAAATCCAATTCTTCCTTAAGATATTGATAACCAATGAATATTCCCAATATTGTAAATAAAATGGATACAAAGGCAACCATTTCAAGTGTTTTCATCATCGTAAATCCATGGGCGATTGAATATGCAGTATCAGGAGCAACAAATTTTCCAAACACAAGAATAAGCCACGAAGTTCCCAGAAGTAATCCGGTAAATCCAAATACGGCAATAGAATCACCAATTATATTGGCCGAAGCCATATAAATTACTTTCAGAAAATTCTGTTTAGGTCGGTTTACACTGTCGAGTGTTACTCCAATGAACCTGTCAATAGGTAAAAACAGTCCATAGATACAAAACATCCGGAAAATATTCGCAGTAATAATATAATCTGATCCTCCAAGGATAAAGACAATTTGTTCAGCAAAAATGAAACAGAAAATCATTATCGGAAGCAACAAAAAGGTCAGTCCCCCGGCATTTGTATAAAATAAATGAAGCACTTTCTTCTTATCATTTTCAATACTTGCTTTCGATAGAGCAGGAAAGGCTGTTGCAGCAAAACTTCGTAAAGGAATCTCAATAATTTCGGTAAGCTTCAATGGAATGCTGTACAAGGCAACCCCGGTTGTCCCTAAAAAAGGGCTTAATCCTATGATTAAAGTATCAAAACTCCGAAGTAAATTACTGCCTATCAAGGTTCCGGTGGTATATTTTCCAAAGTTAAGTATGGTCCTGCTTGATTGGCGTGAGGCCTGAAAAATATAACGGATTCCATCCCAGTTAAGTGAACTTGCCAGTATTGAACTCATGAGGTTTGTCAAGAGATATGCTATTAGAATTCCTTCGATACCAAATTTGAAATACCAGTTTGAAGCTAAAAACAGCATAAAGGACCCGACATTGACAATTCGCAACCAAAGCATCTGATCAAAGCGGAGTTTGGCCTGCAGAACAGATTGTGCATTATTGAAGGGCAAACTAAACAGACTGGCGATTGGATACCAGATAAAAAACATAGCAAAACCTGAATCTGATATACTTTCTTTAAATAAGAAATATGTCGGCAATAACAATAAGGCGAGAATCAAGGTTGAAATCAGGTTGATAAGGTTGTTCGTTCCCATCAGACTTCTTGCTTCTGCTTCAGGAGCTGATGAAAGGAAGCGGGTAATCGCTGTTCTGGTAAGTCCAAAACGAAGCATATCAACAAAGTTCCCCATGGTGATAAACAGAACCCATTCCCCAAAATCTTCCTGAGGTAGCATTCTGACCAACATGATAAAACTCAAGAAACCAAAAACGGCCACCAGGCCGTTATTAGCAAGTGAAAGAAAATTATGATTTGTTACAACTTTTTTTAATAGTCTGCTCACGATTCAACTTGATTTTCTTTAACCTGAATTCTAAGTCTGAAAGGCAAAGTGAGAACTCTTTTGATTCTGTACCAGGTTTGAGAAGATTTCTTGACACGAACTCCTGAGATAATTTCAGCGATAGCATAATCTTCCGCTTCATTTAATATAATCATCGGAGGCTCTTTCGTGAGATCTTTGATGATATCAAGCGCTGTGATGTCAGCTTTGTTCCAATGGCTGCTGGCTTTCACAACCAAAATAGAAGCATCGACCTGATGCATCAATTCGATTGGGTAGCGGTGGAAAATTACAGATGGAATTTCAATAAAAATATAATCATAACTGTAATTCTCACGACGCAGTACATTGCTATTGATCAGTTCTTTCAGGCTCTTGATCTCAGCGAAATTATCGTTGATCTCGTAATTAATTGTAAGGTTATTGTCAGAATAGTCAATATCTATTTCCTCACGGTAATTTAGAACAAGTACTTTTTCACCATATGTACGCAGCTTATTGGCAATTCTTGAAATAACGAATGACTTCCCAACACCATCCTGCGTACTGAACATCAATACTACATATGGTTTCTGTGCAGGATATATCGTTTGATGAAGCAAACGCATTTTCAGATTCTGAACGATGAGTTCAATAAGTCTGTTGCTGATGAAAACCATATCCATCAGCTTTGAAGTAGATCCTACATAAGGATAGGCTCCTGCAAGTTTAAGTCCGATATGTTCAACCACACGATCAGGACTTTTCATGGAGGCATCAAAATACTCCAGGACAAGAATTATGAAGGCGACAAGAACAAAACCGATCAAAGCAGCGGCAAGAACCAGATATTTTGCCTTGGAAGGATTGGCCTGAAGTGGGAAATAAGGCGGATCAACAATTTTAATATTGGTCGCCATCTGTAGGTTTTGCTGACGCATCTTGGCCAGATTAAGACTTCTTAATAACTCAAGATATGATTGTTCAGCAACAGTTATTTCACGTTCGATACGTTTGAGCATAGCTCCCAAGGGTGCAAAACGCTGATACGTCCGTACAAAATCCATTTTACGACGGGCAAGTACGACTAAAGATGCTTTTGCCTCTTCGTATGAAAGTGCATTTTCAAGCCAGGAATTAAGGAGTGTATTTACCGGAACGCCCTGTGTTGAATGGCTATACAGATAAAGTTGATCAACATACAATTTGATCTCATCGCGTAACTGATCTGATTTATTTCGAAGCATGGAGATTTCATTTCCAATTCGCTGATCATAATCTTCAGCCAGTTCGTTGATCAGAATTTTCTCAGTAACGTCAGCATATTGTTTTCTGCGCTGGTTAATAATATCACTTTTCAGATAAATACTGTCACGACGGGTAAGCTTTGTCTCAAGTTCTTTGAGCGAGGCGGATGCCTTCGCCATGCGCACCTGTTCGTTCTGATAATACAGATCGAGATCTTCTTTTTGAGCGGCAATGTATTTGGTTTGCTCAGCGTAGTTGATAATATTATTTTTTTTGTTAAATTTCAGCAAGCGGTCTTCGGCTTCCTGCAATTGACGGTCGGCAGAATCAACCTGACGTTTAAAATAAGCAACAACCAAATCAGTCTGATTCTCTTTCAGCAACTTATAGTTTTTAACAAAGACATGTGCTATGATTTTCAGAGTTTCCTGACAGATACCCGGATCATCTGATTGGTAAATCAGGCGAACAAGGTCGCTATTGTTGATACGATAAATCTGTAAAGTCTTGATTGCCTTGATACTATAATGTTTACTTGAACCGTAATGAAGCAATCCATAAATGAAATTAGTATCGCTTGAGTTATAATAATTGGTAAAGTTCTGAACGGTTTTCATAAAATCACTTTCAAGAATTCCGTTGGGAATAATCGGATCTTTTTCAATTGTAAGCGACATCATGTCTTCGTCAAGTCTTTCTTCCTTGTAAGTATATGTTGAGGCTTCTTCTTCCAGGGCAGGTTGATTGATAATGTCGTTTGATGCTGTGGCGGAAGGTTCATCTTCATAAAGACTCACTTCTTTTTCGGCAATACTTGAACTTGAATAGAGGTCAAGGCCTTCGCCACTAAGGATAACTTTTTGACCAACTTTGAGTTCCTGACTAGAGAAATCATTCAGTTCACGCAATTTGCTGATGGATACGCCATATTTTTGAGCGATGGATAGGATCGATTCACCTTTTTGAACAATATGAAAATGAGCTTCATTTGATGTTTGCTGGACAGAATTTAACAATGCGTCTTCATCTTTTGAAACACCTTGCTGAGAGATTACAGTGGTTGGCTCACCCTGATTCACAAGTTCCTGAACCGCTTTTGTTTTCTTCTTATTTATTTCTTTTTCGAGGCTACGGATTTCTTTTTCGAGATTTCTGATTTGTTCTTCTTTTTCACGTTCAAGACCTGCTTTACCATTCTTGACAACCATATCTCTTACGCGTTTTGGAACAAATTCACGAAGTTTATCCAGATTTTCATTTGAAATATACTGGGAGTTGTAGGATTCCAGCGACAGATTCTGAGCTAATAACATTAAAGCTGTCTCAACAATTGTCTGACGGGAATTGATCAGATTGATTAAATTATCAAACTGTGCGCTTGTGCTGAAAAAGTCAGTGGGTTTCTGGGCGGTTGATTCAATGGAATAACCTGTTGTAATACCAGTATAGATAATGGTTTCCGATTCAAATACCTTATCCTGGTTTCGGGTTAATGCAAAAACAACGATTGCCAACAACAATGGAATTGTTATCAGCAGAATGAGGTTTTTTTGAAAAACCCGTATGAATTGTGCTATATCCATAAGAATACTTTTCTATCTTAATACATTGATTAGATTGAAGTTAATGCCGGTAACAACCTCCAGTAACTGATAATTCTTGCTAAATTCCGCGATTGCTTGCTGATATTCAACTGCACCACGGGTCTGAATTTCTTTCAGACGTGTATATTCAGCAACTGTAATTTCCCCATTCAGAAATTCATTCTGAGCCATTTGCATTTGAATCATGGTGAATTTTTGATAGTCATTATATATTCGAATATAATTCTGCCATTGAATCATCATATTGTAGGCTTCAATAACTTCTTTCTCGACATATTTCTTATTTATATCGCGTTGAACAAAAGATAGTTCAATCCATTTCTTTTGTTTATTGATTCTGTTTCGTCTGTCAACCAGAGTTGCAAAAGGAAAACGGATATAAAATCCAATTGCATAATTATCACGGATTGATTCACTGAAATAATAGCGGTCAATTCTGGTAAGTTCATCACGGTCACGAAAGTTCCATTTACCAAAATTCCAGTCAACGTTAAAACTAAAATGTTCAAGCCAATATCTTTCAGCAGTTTTTTGTTCGTAATAGTAATAATCTGCTTTCAACTCTTCATAGTGCACTGCGGGTGAGTTTTCGACTGCAGAATCAATTAATACCCGAAGGGAAGGAAGTCGTTTAGTGATATCATCCACCAAAGGGTTGAACATACGTGATTCATCGTTGGCATATATCTGTGCCTGTGATTTATTACTCAGGCTCACTAACAAAACGACAACAAAAAAAGGCAATAATATTTTGAATGAAAGCTTGGTTTTAACGTACATATGCATTTTCTTTTTCCTTGCTTGTTTTCTGTTGTTTATAGTCAATTTCTTTCGTTCTGATTCAATAGAATTAAACATTTTCCTTCTGAAATACGGCTGGTATAGTTCTCAAAATCAATTTAATATCTCCCCAGAAAGA
>CAZVKW010000003.1:62258-64069 GCA_964627945.1 uncultured Lentimicrobiaceae bacterium | reverse complement strand
TCAGTACTTTGATGATACTTACAGTATCTTTTACCTGACTCTGATCATGCTTGTAAACCCAAAAAGAGGCTGAGTCAAATACGGTATACGATTTGAATTCATCCGAAATTTCATGGATTACGGGTTTTTGATATCCGTCATTTTTGAGGCAGGATGTGATAAGAATCGATCCGATGATGGTTGCTGTCAGCGAAAAGAGAATTTTTGTTTTCATTGTTTCTGGAATGGAATACAAAATTAAGCTTTTGCAACACTGAAATACATCACAATTTTGAGAATTCCTGTTTTATGTTAATTTTGTTGCATGGCGGGAAATACAATTGGGAAAATATTCAGTCTGACATCCTTTGGGGAGTCTCATGGTGCAGGTATTGGCGGGATAATTGATGGTTGTCCATCCCGGATAGTCATTGATTTTGATTTTATTCAATCTGAGTTGAACCGGCGCCGACCCGGACAATCGGACTTGTCCTCACAGCGTGACGAAAACGATCAGATTGAGTTTCTTTCCGGGATTATGGACGGAATAACAACCGGCGCTCCAATTGCTTTCGTAGTGCGTAATAAGGATGCTCAGTCGGGTGATTACGATCATCTTAAACAGACTTTCAGACCATCACACGCTGATTATACATGGCAACAGAAATTTGGAATTCGCGATCACAGGGGAGGAGGTCGATCCTCAGCTCGTGAAACCATCAGCAGGGTAGTAGCCGGAGCAATCGCTAAACTTTGTCTTCGTGATTATGGAATTGAAATCAATGCATATACAAGTGCTATCGGAGAACTGGAAATGGAACCAAGCGATCTTTGGTTCGAAAAAACTCTTATTGAATCATCCGCTGTACATTGCCCCGATCCAAATCTCTCGCTGAGGATGGAAGAATTGATCAGACAAACAAAGGAAGAAGGCGATACTTTAGGTGGTGTTATTAGTTGCCAGATGAAAGGGCTTCCAATCGGATTAGGCGAGCCTGTTTTTCATAAGTTTCACGCCGATCTGGCGCATGCTGTTATGGGCATCAATGCGGTAAAAGCTTTTGAGATCGGAAGTGGTTTTGCCGGATGCAAGTCAAAAGGTTCTTTGCAAAACGATCGTTTTGTAACAGAAAAAGGTCAAGTGCGAACTATGACCAATCATTCAGGTGGTGTTCAGGGCGGAATTACAAATGGAGAAACGGTATATTTCAGAGTTGGATTCAAGCCGGTTGCTACTTTGATGCAATCGCAGCAATCAATTGATATTCAAGGAAATGAAGTACTTATTCAACCGAAAGGCCGTCATGATGTATGTGTGGTTCCAAGAGCTGTTCCGATTGTAGAGGCGATGGCTTCTTTGGTCACATTGGATCATCTTCTACAGTTCAAAGCCTACCAATAGGTCAAGATAAGCCGAATGTTCATTCCTGTACAATCGTATATTTCCATTTTTCGATATTGTCAGCATTGAAGCATTTGATGTCGATTTTTCTTTCTTTATTTACTCCGCTCACATCAATCATTCCATAATTTCGTTCCATCACTACTGTTCCCGGCACGCGCAAGGTGTTGTTAAATGCGTCGCCTTTGGTATTTGGTCCCGATGTAAATGGAGAAAATGTAAGGTCCCAGATAGTGGGTTTTCCATCGGCTTTCAGAACTGAAATTTCAGTAAAATGCACATCGCCAGTCAGGAAGATCACGTTCTTGATATTGTGCTCATAAATGAAATCAATAATTGCCTGTCGTTCATTCTCAAATCCGTTGCCATAATATGTTTCAAATAAGCCGGCAGTACTCAGGAATTGTCCACCCATAGCAACAAATTTAAA
>CAZVKW010000003.1:53886-62158 GCA_964627945.1 uncultured Lentimicrobiaceae bacterium | reverse complement strand
CCATAATCATGGTCATCCCAGATGAAATAATTGTGTGTTGAAGCAAAAAGGGCTTGCATTTCCGGATTTGAGCGTGTGTGCGTATTCCTATTTACGATTCCTGTCCAGCTGTTCCAGTCAGGTTCACGGTAATAGAAATTATCACCCAGCCAGACAGTGAAATCTGCTTCCTGTGTAGTCATATTTGTGAAAATCTGGTATTCACCACCATACGGCTTTCCGGGTCGGTCGTGCTCAGTTTGGTTGATGTAAGCGCAACTTCCGGTAAGGAAAGTGAAATCAGGCGAATTTCCACGCCATTTCCAGATCGATTGAGTCTGAAATTCTGTTTTATAGGGAAGAATGACGGCTTGTCCATTGATGATGACCTGATAAATGTATCTTTTTCCGGGTTCAACTGAATCGGCAATGAGGTTTGCTGTAAAAGCATCTTCTTTATTTGTGATAACTGTATTTGTCCGGTAAGCTTTTGATTTTCTGTCTTTTTCGTAATAACTCACATAAACTGATGCTTCTTGAGTCGTTTGAACCCAGATAAGACTCTCCAGCATTTCAGAGTACCCAAGCATTGGCCCTGACTGAAGCAACTTGTTTTTCTGAGCTGTGACAGGTAAATTGATAAATATGAAAAAGGAAACTAATATGATAATCAGGCTATTACGTTTCATTTTATTGGTGTTTAGTTGTGACATCGATGATTGAATCCAGTTTCCCATCCATTGGGGCCGGATTCAGTTGTAATAGATATGTCATTAAAGGATACACATGAATATTTTGAAAGGAAGATTTCACATATTGTTTTTTAATATCGGGACCTTCAGCATAAAAAATTGCATGAACATCCATATTCTTAGGATCATAGCCATGCGTTCCCTTGGCTCTGTGCTTTTCCCATGACCAGTAAATACTCCACCCGTCATCTGCAACCAGACTCATATCATGAAGCCTGATATTTGTGCCATGATGCAGATTTTCAGGTGCTTCGCCATGTTTCCATACCTGAATATGTTCGATTTTTTTAATCTGTTGATAAAGGGAATCTATCATTCCATCTTTTGCCTTCAGGTTCAAGGTTGGATTCCAGCCATCGGCAATAGCAATCAAAGATGTATCAATTTTTTGATCCAGAATAATTATTTTTTCCTGGCTTAGCTGTGCCATTCCATGGTCAGAAACAATGATCAGATTGATTTTATTGCCAATTGGTAATGCTGCAAGTTTGTTTCGCAATACACCTACAAGGCTATCTAAATGGCTAATAACAGGTTTAATGCTGTCGCTCTCCGGACCGTAATTGTGCCCGCTCTCGTCCGGTTCATGAAAGTAAAGCATGACCAGATGAGGTCTGTCTTTTTCGGGTAAGGAAAGCCAATAAATAGTTGTATCAATGCGCTGTTCAAAGGGCAAACATTGTTTATACAACTTCCAGTAAGTTGGTCTAACATTCTGGATGTCTGCTTCGCTTCCGACCCAAAAGAAGGTAGCTGTTTTCATATTTTGTTTTTCGGCCGTAACCCAAATTGGCTCCCCACCATAGAATTTGCCGTCGCGAACAGTTTCTCTTTCATGTCTTTTATTATAATACTGCTGAAAATCAGGGGCGTAGAAATTGTTTAGCACAATTCCATGATGATCAGGATATAAGCCGGTTGCTAATGTGTAGTGGTTGGCAAAAGTTGTGGAAGGAAATGAGGGAATCATACTAATAGCTTTTGTTCCGTTGGCTGCAATGGCATCGAGATTTGGTGTTGGAGCCATGGTAGGATAATCCCATCGAAAACCATCAAGCGAAAGTATCACAAGATAATTTGGGTCTTGTTCTTCAACTTTCTCCTGGCCGGATACAAAACCGGTGAAAAGAAATATAATAATCAGAAGATAAAAGCTTGCTTGTTTCATGATTTGTTTTATTCGATGTCCAAAGATAAGAAAAGAGGCTGATCCAATTAAATGGATCAGCCTCTTTTCGTAAATGATATTATTGATTAGTTAAAGATGTAACGGATAGTAAGCTGTCCCTGCCATCTTGAGCTCAGCAATCCTGAATCGTCAATTGCCCAGGTGTCGCCTTTAGGTTTTGTGAAGGAATATTTAGGAGTTGTTCCGTCGTCTTCAAATCCCTGGAATTTAACAAGTGGATAGTTGCTGTAATAAGCACCTGAAGAGTAGTAGATACGTCCCCAGTCTTTGTTCAGCATATTACCAACATTGAAAATATCAAATGCAACCTGAAGGGTATTGCGTTTTCCACCTGCTGTTACATAGAAATCCTGTGCAATACGAAGATCGAACAGATTCATGAACGGAACGCGTGAGTGATTACGTTCAACATATTGTCCACGACGTCCACTGAGGTAATCATCACCATTGATGAATGCATCAAGATCAGACCATTGCTGTGTTGCAGAAAGTGTTACATTACCATCAGCATCAACAAGATCAATCAGATTGATGTCATTTGCATCGGAAGGTACATATAACAATTCGAGACTCTGGTTGTCTTCACCCAAAAATTTCGATGAACCATCGGCATAACCATAAGAGTATAATTCGCCGGACTGACCTGTATAGAACAATGAAATAGAAGTTGCCATCGCTTTCATATATTCAATTTTATAGGTACCGTATCCAACGATGCGGTGTCCAATGGCAAAGTTTGAAGTAGCCATATCAAGGTCATTCTTTCCACGTACGTTCGGAACGCGCCATTGTGATGAGTTCTGTGAAGAAACTCCATCGTTCATCGATTTGGCATCACCATAGTTATAAGCGAGTGATCCTGTGAATCCGTTGGTGAATTCTTTCTGCAACTGTGCCGTGAAGTTATAAGCATAACCTTTGTTGGTATTTGTTCCAAGAATAATATCGGTGTATTTTCTGGCTTTATTAGTGTTGGCATCTGTTCCAAGGTCGATTTTACCCCAGATAGGACGATTATCACCTGTTCCGGTGAGTTCACCTTTTTTCTGATAAGCCAGGTTGTAGTACATTACGTTGTTGATGTTCTTGGTATAAGTGAATTCAACAGTTCCAACCAATCCCCATGGCAGTTTTTTATCAGCTGAAATGCTGGCACGGAATACTTTTGGGAATTTGAAATCTGAAGAGAAGATATCAACCTGTCCTGAAGGCTGTGTTGCTGCCAGTGAAGGCTGTGCATTCCAATCAGGGTTGAAAACCAATTCAGGAGAACCTGCGGTTGTTACACGCATACCACCGGTAGTCATACCATTGTTCTGGAATGAAGCGCCCGGCCATACATAAGGAATACGGCTTGTGAACAAACCTGCACCCCCGCGAATCTGTAAAGATTTGTCCCCAAATACATCATAGTTGAATCCCCAACGAGGGTTGAACATGATGCTGGCTTTTGGCATCTGACCTGTTTTAGCACCTTCGAGATCCCAGCCTGCTGCTTCTAAAAGCGGAATAACATTGTTGTTGAAGTCCTCATTCAATGGAGGAGTATCGAGGAACATCGGGATATCAATACGTAAACCGAGGGTCATTTTGAATTTATCATTGATCTGATATTCATCCTGTGCATAGAATCCAAGCTGCAATGCTTTAAATTGAGCTGCAGCAATTGATCCGTCGCCAGTTACGTTGTCAAGCAACGCGAAAGTACGATCATACTGATAGGCTGGTTGATTGGTAAGGAAATCACGGACTGAGTTAAATTGATATGAACCAAAATTCTGACGAATAAAGAGGTTATACATATCATAGTACTCATTGTGTGTTCCAAATGAGAAAGTGTGTTTTCCTTTGTAAAGTTCGAAGTTGTCAGTAATAGTAATAATGCTCTGTTTCAGCTGATTACCTGTGGAAAATTCTTCGCTTCCAAAATAGATGTTTGAGTTACCGTCTTTGATGCGAACGTAAGGGAAGTTAGCCCCCATTGGATCGCGGTCGTCATTAACAAATGTAAGACCTAAGATCAGGCTATTGCTCATCGAACTGTTGATATTCGATTTTAATTCAACTGCTGTAGTATTGCTTGTTGATGGGAAATAGATTCCCCCATTGGCATAACGAAGATTGGTTGAACTTGAGTTTGCCGGACTCGTCTGTTCAGCATTGGTATACTGATGACGTACCATTAAACTATGAACTTTATTGATGTTCCAGTCTAAACGGGCAAAGAATTTGGTTCCATCAAGGGTTTTGGTAACATCAGTGTAACTGCCTGCATCATATCCGTAACCAGCAAGTTTGCTGCCCAACAATGCCAAAGTATCAGCAGAAACACCACCTTTATAGGTACCGAAATCAAAAGGTTGAGGAGTCTGTTCTTTCTGAATTTCCGCGTTAACAAAGAAGAAGAGTTTATCTTTAATAATTGGTCCACCCAAACGGAAACCGTAAGTGTTAGAAGCAAAATCGTTCAGTTTTTTACGTTCAACGCTTGCATCATCGGTTGGTGTTTTACCTGCAAATGATTCATTACGTGTGTAATAGTATGCTGATCCTTTGAATTCGTTTGTACCACGACGGGTAACCGCGTTGATACCGGCTCCTGTAAATCCACCTAATTTCACGTCATAAGGTGCAACCTGAATCGAAATCTGGTCGATAATGTCCATTGAAAAAGGTGAAATACCTGTCTGACCACCATTGGTTCCGGTTTCGGTTAGACCGAAAACGTCATTGTTTACGGCACCGTCAATATAAATGGAGTTGTATCGGTTGTTTGAACCTGCAATTTCAACTCCACCACCCTGGGTTACTCTGGCCTGAGGAGTTAAACGTGTAAAATCGCTCAGGTTTCTGCCGAGTGAAGGCAGGGCTTCAATAGCCTGCATGGTAATGTTTGTTTCAGCACCTGTGCGGTTTCCATCGAAAATGTCGTTTTTCATTGCTACAATTTCCACGTCCTTCAGCGTAACTGCTGTTTCACTCAGTGTAGCGTCCATTTTAAGTGTTTGACCCAGTGCCAGATATACATTGTCTTTCACAAATGCCTGATATCCAACAAACGAAATGGTTAGTTTGTATGGACCTCCAACGTTCATATTTGCAATCCGGTAGTACCCGTTCTCATCGGTTAAGGTACCATATTGGGTTCCGGTAGGTTGATCAACTGCGACTACAGTTGCACCTGGAAGTGATTCACCACCTGTTGCGAAAATCCTGCCATTCATGGCCGAACTTGTCGATCCTTGTCCCAGTACGGTCTGCCAGCCTAACATCAGGAATGCAGCCAATACGCTTAAAAGTAAGTTCTTTTTCATAAAAAGTAAATTTGGTTTATACTGTGATTTGTGGCCCAAAATTATCACTAATTGCCCGAGAATACTTTAAGAAATTGTTAACAAAAATTAACTATTTATGAACCAATTATTTGGATTGGATGAATTTAATGAGTTTTCATAAATACTTAAAAATCAAGAATATAGATAATTGCATCAATATATAAATTATCTATTAATCAGGTTATTAACAAATGGATTTTTATTTTTGTGGGTTTAAAGTGTTATTCTAATACCAAAGTGAAAGGTTCTGCCGAATGACCAGAAGCCTCTGAATGAGTTCATATCATGGTCGATTCCATCTTTGCCTTTCAGGATGTAATGCTCGTTCAACAGATTTTCGCAATTGGCTACAATTCTGGCATCAGTTGTTAAAATCTTAACTGGCATCTGAAAATGAAGATTCATCAGGAAATATCCTGGCAATCTTAGTGATTGGATTCTGTCTTCAGGATTGCTGCGTTGCGTAGGATCGAATATGGCATATTGTTTTGCGTTGTAAGTTGTTTCAAGACTCAGATTTACGATTTCGAACAACTGACTGTTTAGTCTCAATCCGGCCTGAATCTGAGGTTGCCCGCCAACATAAAGTCCTTTTGCATAAACATTTACAGTATCAATTACCTGATCGTAAGTATTTAATAGCTTTGCCTCTACATCATTCGACCATTTCCAGTCACCAAAGGATGCAAATGCCCCCAGTCCGAGGTTTTTTCCAAACTGAAGTATGCATTCAGTTTCAATTCCCTGATGATGAGCATGCAATCCGCTGATCATAGCGCGCGTTTGTCGGTTGTTTTCCAAAGGAATATACTCTTCTGAAAGAAATGAAACATTTCTCCAGAATGTTGAATATCCGTTGATTTTGAATTGAACCATAGATTTTCTGAACGTATATCCTGCTTCAATGGTTGTAACTGATTCATTTACAAGGTTAATGCTTGGTTCATTTGTGTAATTTCCAAAAATGAATTTGTAATACGGAGCCTTGTTAATATGTCCTGCATTTACGTAAATCAGTTGATTTTCATTGATATTGCAGTTAATTCCACTTTTGAGATCATAACTGATTCTGTGAACCCATTCGCTGTTTGGTTGTTCAGGATAATTATAAAGGTCATGTCGGCGGTAATCGTTTTCAGAGATGCTTCCTGAAACAAATGCCTGAAAAAATGATAGTTGCTTTTCTAATTTCGCAAAAGCATTGGTCTGATGCAGCATGGCACCATTGTCGACACGGATAATATCTCCCGGCATTTTGATCTGATCACGTCCGGCAACTCCTGCCAGCGACCATGAGTAATCATCAATATAAAAATTCCCGCCCAGCAAATCGCTAACTTTTTGTCTTAGGTCAGATTTGAAGAAACGATAATGTACGCCTGTCGTGATTTTTCCGAATGCGGTTTGTTTCTCAATCTGCCCGATCCATCCTGTCCAGATATGGCTTGCAAGATATTCAGTCTGAACAACTTTGGAAAAGCCTGAAACTATTTCACCATCAGCAAGTTGTACCGAATCATTTGAAGAATTATTGTTCTGATAAATTGCCTCCCAGTCAACTTGTCCTGATGCGGTTCTGAAATCGAAAACACCTGGTCCATATTGGTAACTGTCGTTCCATTTTCCGCCACCCCAGCCCGGTGAGAAATAGATGCTATTCGCAATGATTGTTGATTGGTTTGGGGTAAAGTAATGATTGATTGATAGATGCGGTTTATGATAAAAGTTTTCTGAAGCATTTTTTAGCTTGCCGTTCAATGTACCCCAGTCTTTATTGTATTTGTAACCAAATTTTTCAATTTCCGACTGGCTGAGTTTCAGGTTTCGTTGGCCGTGACGTTCGGGTCCTCCAAGAAGTGTAAACAAAATCATCTGTTTGTCATTGATTCGTTTGCGGATGTTCAAAAAGTAGGACCAACCTTTGACATAGGTTCCGTCTATATATCCATTTCCAGTTGATCTTGAAATGAGAAAATTAAATGCAAGTCCTTTTGGAAGTTCACCGGAATGGTGTTGAAAAGTGGTTTTCGTATTGCCATAATCTGTTGTTTGAAAACTTATTACGCTTTCTTTCCTCTCAGCAGGTTTCATCGTGATAATATTGATTGTTCCGCCAACTGATTGATTGGCAACAAGTGATGCCCCGATACCTTTTTGTACCTGAAGACCATCAGCAACGTCGGTCAGACCAATCCAGTTGTTCCAGTAAACAAGGCCATTCTCGGCACCATTGATCGGAATTCCGTTGAGCAAAACGCTGATGTTTTCCTGTCCAAAACCACGCATATTGATACTCGCATCGCCCGACCCTCCACCGTCACGGCTTGCGAATACGCCCGGAGTAAAGGATAGTATTTCTGGTAAAGGCTTATCACCAAGTTCACTTTGAATATTATCAGCCTTTACCTGAGTGAAACTCAACGGACTGATGCCTTCCCGCGCAAGTCCATCCAGAATATTCACTTCTTCGAGATCGATAATGGTTGGTTGAATTTCGATCAATGAAGCAAATGAAGAGGCGTTCGTACAAAGAATCAGTGTGTCTTTATAGCTGAGGTGTGTGATAAGCAATTCAACCGGGAAATTCACTATTTTCAACTGGAACATTCCGTTTTCATCACTCAGTACCCTTTGATTTTGATGCAAAACCGATATTTGTGCATTCGCTACAGCTGTTCCATCCATGTGATCGATGATTTTTGCTTCCAGAATGTTTTGTGCAGAAAGTGACTGAATGCCTGTGGCAATCAGAATCAGGGAAATGAATAGTTTTTTCATAATCAGAATATATAACAAAAAAAGCCACCATTCATGGGGGCTTCAGTTTCGTTATAAAACCAATAAATGTGCACATTCCTTCCATAAAGTAGGAAAACACTCCACAACCGGAAATATGCCGGTTGATCCTTGATTTTATTCTTCTACCATCCAGACTTTAACTGTCGGTTCCGGATTTACACCGGCTCAATCTCGCTGTAAACAGCGAAAGTCGCGGACTATACCGCCGATCGGGAATT
>CAZVKW010000003.1:50874-53786 GCA_964627945.1 uncultured Lentimicrobiaceae bacterium | reverse complement strand
AGGTCGGCTGTTTCAGCCTCTTCAATAAAACTGATCAGACTTCCCATTTCGACTTGTTGAGTGGCATCTCGGGGCATGGTAAATCCGCTGGCATTCATTACCAGTTGAACGAATCCTGAACAATCGATTCCAAAAATTGATCTTCCACCCCACAGATATGGAATATTTAGAAATTTTCGGGCGAAACCAATAATATGGGAACTGTCGGTTTGATTGATCGTTGTTGTATTTGTTGACCAATTACTGAAATTTGATAATTTAATACCTTCATTATCAATGTTTTCATGGATAATACTGCCAAAACTAAGCAACAATTGTTCACCGTTTTCAAATTCAACATTTGTAAAAGAATCCACAACAATTTTCAAATCTGAATGTCCGATTGAATCCGATTCCTGCTCCGTAAGCAATCTGATTTGTTTTTTGTCGACCCAGCCTTCGTATGAATCAGAATCATTCCTGATCAGGGCCCAGCCCTCGAGTTCGTCCGTAACATCACAAAGTTCGCCGAACAGAAGTTGGGAAACCATTTCACTTTTGTCAGACGGAATTCGTCTTAAAGGAACAACCGAAAGCTTACAAATGGCTTTTTGCATGAAAGAGATTTTATTTGAAACAGGCCTTTTTTCTGTTTGAGATGGCAAAAATAGTATAGTTTCCTGTTCAATGCCTCATTGTTGAAAACTAAACGGGAATAGTTCATAATAAACAGATAATCAAAATATTATATAAGAAATTTCGCGAATCTGTAATCGTTTGAATCTGATTTGGTCATCTGCCAGCTCAGCTACAGCAATCAGGAATTCATTACTTTTGTTTTGAAATTCAATACTATGGCTTCTATATTCTTCAGACAGATCAGGAATCGTTATCTCGATTTACTGAAAATAGGTCTGATCATCCTTTCTATATTACTTACATTATGGTTCATCCCGCATGAAGGAAAATTCAAGTATGAATTTCAGGCAGGTAAGCCCTGGAATCATGAATCCTTGCTTGCACCGTTTGATTTTGCTATCCAGAAGAGCGACAGGCAGATAAGCGCAGAGAAGGCAAAGATCACGGCTGAACTGAGCCCATATTTTTATTTTAATATGGACGAGACACGGACAGGCAAAGATCGCCTTACTGATGCATTTGAAAAAAAATGGAGACAGATGCATCCAACGATGGATGAAGTGCTGTACAATCGATCCAAAGAGATTTTACTGGCAGTTTATGATACCGTTGAGCACAGAGGTGTAATTCAGTTTCATCAGGTAATTGCTGGCCGCGATCCGGCTTCAATGATCAATGTTGTAAAAGATCTGACCAGTACACCAGTCCCTTTGCGCGATGTTTTTTCGATTCGTTCGGCTTTTGATTATGCAAATGGCGTGATCAATCTGGCTTCAGGAATCGATCAGGTTTTGCTGAAATCGCTTCTGGGTGAGGCATTTGTGCAAAATCTGGTTTATGATGAACGAATCACCCGCAAAGAGCTCAATCAGGCTCTGGAGAATATTTCAACCACTTTTGGAATGGTCGAACAGGGAGAACTGATCATCTCTCAGGATGAACTGGTTGATGATACCAAATACGCTATTCTAAGTTCGTTGAGGAAAGATTATGAGGAAAAAGTTGGCAGTTCGGCCGAACTTAATATGCTTATTTTGGGTCAGGCAGTTTTGATTACAGTAATATTTCTTGCTTTGTATCTGTTTATCCGTCAGATGCATAAGGATATTTTCGGAAATGTCAGAAAACTCTTGCTTGTATTGAGTTCAATGCTTTTGATTATCCTGCCATCGTATACCATTTTGAAAATTGACCAGAACTTTATTCTGTACTTTCCATTCGGAATTCTGCCCATCATTTTGATGACTTTTTTCGAAAGCCGGATTACCATTATTGTACATATGTTTACGATTCTGATTATCGCTCTGGCTGTTCCTTCGGCATTTGCCTTTGTTTTTTTACAGATGATTGTAGGTTTTGTCGTGATGTTCAGTCTGGCCAATCATAATCGGAGAAACTACTATTTCAGAACATCTTTTTATATTTTTCTGACGTATTTTATTCTGCTTGTCGGCTTCAATATTATTCAGGAAGGTGCGATTTCAAATCTTCAGATGCATCAGATTACCAAAATTGGAATCAGTGCAACCATGACTTTGCTTGCATTGCCGCTTGTTTACTTATTCGAACGGGTTTTTGGACTTTTAACCGATCTCACCTTATTGGAATTAAGCAATACCAACAGTCCATTGCTTCGGCAATTGGCGCAGAAAGCTCCCGGAACTTTTCAGCATTCGATGCAGGTGGCTAATCTTTCGGAGGAGGCCCTGTTTGTAATCGGAGGTGATACATTGCTTGCGCGCACCGGTGCACTTTACCATGATATCGGTAAGATGATAAATCCATTATATTTTATTGAAAATCAATCAGGTGGATACAATCCTCACAATGATCTGACATCTGTGGAAAGCGCACGTTTGATTATCGATCATGTGGTAAAAGGTATCGAAATGGCACGGAAATCGCGTTTACCGGAGCAAATCATCGACTTCATCCGCACCCACCATGGTGATCGAAGAGTTGAATATTTCTATTTTTTAGAACAAAAACAAAATCCTGGTCTGGCACTTGACGAGCGTGATTTCAGATACCGTGGTCCGATTCCATTCTCAAAAGAAACAGCTGTCGTGATGATGGCCGATTCGGTCGAAGCGGCTTCCAGAAGCATAAAAAATCCGACTGAACAGAAACTGAATGATTTAGTTGAGAATATTGTAGCTCGTCAGATGGAAGGTAATCAGTTTGTAAATGCGGATATCACCATGCGTGAAATTATAACGGTGAAAAAGATTCTGAAAAAGAAACTGATGAATATTTATCATGTCAGGATTGAATATCCTGATTAACAATGTTTT
>CAZVKW010000003.1:18956-50774 GCA_964627945.1 uncultured Lentimicrobiaceae bacterium | reverse complement strand
GGTTTCCTTACCGGAACGGTTAATTTTAATATTCCGTTGGAAGACAATATATTACATCTGTTTCTGATGGTCTGTTTAGGATAAGTTTCGTGTATTTCAACTGCAATTTGATCGAATTGCATCATCCTGATGAAATAACTCTGCGATGGGAAATAAGCGATTGGAAATAGTCCTTGATTTTCAGTACTCATGACGGACAAAAGTACAATTATTCCAAAAAAGCTTCAGAATTTCATCTGAAACATGCAAAAACAAAAAAACTACCCCTTGAGGAGGTAGTTTTGTATGTCAAAAAAAGAAATTTTAGTTTTTCAGCAAAACATCTGCGATTGCCTGTTTGAAAGTTTCTTTTGGAAGGGCTCCCATCGCCATTTGTGGCTGACCATCTTTCGGACAAAACAGGAGTGAAGGGATGCTTTTGATGCCAAATGCACCGGCAAGCTCAGTTTGATCTTCTGTATCAACCTTATAGATATTGATTTTGCCATCGTACTCTTTGGCAAGTTCTTCCAGAATAGGGGCAACCATTTTGCATGGCTGGCACCAGTCAGCATAAAAATCGATGATGCATGGCAATTCGCCTTCGAATTTCCATTCTTTATTTGCTTCAAAATTAAATACTTTGGCTTTAAAAGTATCTAGTGTTAAATGTTCCATGATATATTGATATTGAATTTGTTAACTATTTTACAAGAAGTTGTTCTTTGACGATTTTATAGTAGGCTTCTTCCGGAAGTGCACCGGTTTGCATGCTGGGTTGTCCGCTCATCGGAACAAACAGTACTGAAGGAATACTCTGTACCTGAAAAACTCCTGCAAGCTTACGCTCGTTATCTACATTGATTTTATAGACTTTGACTTTGCCATCATATTCTTTGGCAATTTTATCCATAATCGGAGCTATTTTTTTGCATGGTCCGCACCAGTCTGCATAAAAGTCGATAATCACAGGAATATCTCCTTTAAAAACCCATTTCTGTGGATTTTCTTCAAAATTCCAGACTTTCACCAAAAACTCGTCGTAAGTAATATGCTCAGGTTTACCAGCTTCTGTAGTTACAATGTTTTGTGTTTGTCCTGCTTCCTTGCCGGCTGGCTTACTCGAACAGGCTGTTGTAAGACCGATCATTGCGATCATGATCATCAGGCTTTTTTTCATCATGAGGGATTTGGGTTTAAATTTCATTTTGCAAAATTATACTTTTTTTAATTAAATCGCTTAACTATCACTAAATTTTTTAATTTTGCTGTCAAATAGTGTACCAAACTTTTTTGTATCAAAAATGGCAGTGAATCTGACAGACATCCAAATTTTGAAAACAGATGTACAAACACCTGAAAATGAGGGTTTATTGTATGTGCTTCTGGCAGAAAAAAAATGGAAAAACGGATTTATCTGCCGAAAATGTGGCCATACGCATTATTGTAAAGGCAAGAAACCGGGCTCAAGGCGGTGTACAAAATGTAAATCGGAAGAATCAGCTACGGCTCATACCATATTTCACCGATGTCATTTACCTATCATTGAAGCTTTTCAACTGGCATCAGCAGTATGCTGTAAGCCAGAAACATCTTCCTATGAACTAAGTCGTAATTTCGAACTCAGACAAATGACCTGCTGGAAATTCAGAACCCATATCCTTGAATGTGTCAATAATCCGCAAAAAGAATCGGACCTGAAAGAACTTTTACAGCAGTACCGGCAAATGGGAGGAAAGTAAAGGCCGGTATTTGTTTTCAGCCAAATGTGTAACTTTGCCGGATATTCATCCTTTTTATGGGCGTTTTAATTCACAATATCCATGTTCTTGCCGGTATAGAAGATCCTGCTGTTTTACTGAAAAAAGGTCATGAGATGGCTGAAACAGGAACAATCAGCAATGCTTATATTTATCTTCAGGACAATACCATCATTGATTTCGGAAAAGAAGATGAGAATCTGCTTTCGAGATTTTATTCTATTGATAAAGAAATAGTTACGATTGATTCAAAAGGTGGAATGGTGATTCCGGCTTTTTGTGATTCGCATACACATCTTGTTTTTGCAGCCTCTCGTGAGATTGAATATATTGATAAGATCAAAGGACTGACTTACGAAGAAATCGCAAAACGCGGTGGCGGGATTTTAAATTCTGCCAGAATGACCGAATCTGCATCGGAAGATGCTCTTTTTGAGTCGGCTATGGATCGTTTGAAAGAAATTATTTCTTTTGGAACCGGAGCAGTGGAGATCAAAAGTGGTTATGGCCTTTCGACTGAAAGCGAGCTGAAAATGTTGCGTGTAATCCGGCGTTTGAAAGAGTCCAGCCCTCTCACGATAAAATCAACTTTCCTTGGGGCGCACGCAGTTCCTCTTGAGTATAAAGGCAGACAAACTGAGTATGTTGATCTCATTATCAATGAGATGATTCCCTTAGTTGCTTCAGAAGATCTGGCCGATTATATCGATGTTTTTTGTGACAAAGGCTTTTTCACTGTCGAAGATACCGATCGTATCCTCAATGCTGGTATGAAATACGGTCTCCGGCCAAAAATCCATGCGAATGAACTGGCTCGTTCAGGCGGAATTCAGGTTGGAGTAAAGTATAATGCACTTTCTGTTGATCATCTTGAATATACCGGCGAAGAAGAAATAGCAGCCTTGCTGAATTCTGAAACCATTCCGGTAATTTTACCCGGCGCTGCGTTTTTTCTGGGTATGCCTTATGCACCTGCCAGACAGATGATTAAGGCAGGTCTGCCGCTTGCAATGGCCAGTGATTTCAATCCGGGATCATCTCCATCCGGAAATATGCAGCTTATACTATCTATGGCCAGCATCCTCTACAGACTTACCCCGGAAGAAGGATTGAATGCTACAACAATCAATGGTGCTTATGCAATGGGAGTTAGTGAGGAATTAGGTTCAATTGCCAAAGGAAAAATTGCCAATTTATTGATTACCAAACCAGTGCCAAATCTGGCTTACCTTCCATATTACTATGGCACGAATAAAGTTGACAAAGTTATTTTGAACGGGAAAATTCAAGAATTGAAATAATATTAATACGTATGAAGAAATTGATCGAATGCGTTCCTAATTTCAGTGAAGGACGCGATATGCAGATTATTAAATTGATTACCAGTGAAATAGAAGCAGTTGAAGGAGTTCGTTTGCTCGATGTAGATCCTGGTGCCGCGACCAATCGTACAGTTGTGACAATAGTCGGAACACCAGATGAGGTGCTTGAAGCAGCTTTCAGGGCTGTACGTAAAGCATCAGAACTCATTGATATGCGCAAGCATAAAGGCGAACATCCACGTATGGGAGCAACCGATGTTTGTCCATTGATTCCAATTGCCAATATCAGCATGGAAGAAACAGCCGAACTGGCCCGAAAACTGGCAAAACGAATCGGTGATGAACTTGGAATTTCGGTTTATTGCTATGAAAATGCTGCATTGAAACCTGATCGCCGGAATCTGGCAAGCTGTCGTGCCGGGGAATACGAAGGTTTGGCTGCCAAATTCACCAATCCTGATTGGAAACCGGATTTTGGTCCCGGCACACTAAATGAAAAAGCCGGAGCAACGGCTGTTGGGGCACGTGATTTTCTGGTTGCTTTTAATGTCAATTTGAACAGTACTTCAACACGACGTGCCAACTCCATTGCTTTTGATGTTCGTGAGAAAGGTAGGCCAATGCGTGAAGGCGATCCTGTCACAGGAAAAATTGTAAAAGACGAAAAAGGAAATCAGGTCAATATTCCCGGTACATTGAAATCAGTTAAAGCAATTGGTTGGTTTATTGAGGAATACGGAGTTGCACAGATTTCAATGAATCTTACCAATATCGCCATCACACCTGTTCATATAGCATTTGATGAAGTTTGCCGCAAGGCCGAAGCCAGAGGAATTCGTGTTACGGGATCAGAATTGATTGGATTAATTCCGTTGAAGGCGATGCTTGATGCAGGTAAATATTTTCTGGCAAAGCAACAGCGTTCATTGGGCGTGGATGAGGACGAACTCATTAAAATCGCCATCAAATCGATGGGACTTGATGATCTGAAACCGTTCAATCCAAAAGAAAAGATCATCGAATATGTGCTGGCAGCCGAAGATAAAGCAAAGAAACTGGTTGATCTGACAGCCAAAGGATTTGCCAACGAAACGGCTTCAGAATCACCGGCACCCGGCGGAGGGTCTATTTCAGCATATATCGGCTCACTCGGAGCTTCTCTCGCTACCATGGTAGCCAATCTCTCATCGCACAAACGCGGTTGGGATGATCGATGGGAAGAGTTTTCCACGGTGGCTGAAAAGGGTCAGAATCTGAAGAATGAATTGTTGTTTCTGGTGGATGAAGATACAAATGCATTTAATAAAATCATGGACGCTTTTGGACTTCCGAAGAAAACGGATGCAGAGAAACAAGCCCGGAAAGATGCTGTTGAAGCAGCTTCAAAATATGCAATTGAGATTCCATTGCGTGTTATGCGCACCTCACTGGCTGTGATGGATATTGTTGAAAGCATGGTTGTTACCGGAAATCCAAACTCGGTTTCCGATGCAGGTGTTGGCGCCTTATGTGTTTCTGCGGCTGTTCAGGGAGCATTTCTGAATGTGAAAATCAATGCTGGTGGCATTGAAGATAAAACTTTTGCAAGCAATGCAGTAGCTGAAGGTGCACGCATCGCCGATGAAACAATTCACCGTGAAAAGGATATTCTTCAGAAAGTTGATGAAATAATTAACAAACTGTAAATCAGATAAATGTCGGATTCAATCACACTTTGGCTGTTGTTTTTTACTTCATTCTTCACCCTAATGAATCCACTAGGGGTGATGCCAGTATTTCTGACCATGACCACCGGATTAAGTCAGCGCAAACGTAGAGCAACCGCAATTAAAGCCTCAATCACAGCCTTTTTTACACTGGTTATTTTCGCGTTTGGCGGACAATTGCTCTTCGATTTCTTTGGTATTTCTGTTGCCGGACTGAAAGTTGTAGGCGGAATTTTATTCCTTTTCATGGGCTATGATATGTTGAATGCCCGCCTGAGTCTGACCAAACTGGCTACAGATGAAGTAGATGATTATGTGGATGATATCTCTGTTACACCACTCGGAATCCCGATGATCGCCGGACCTGGTTCCATCACGAATGCCATCATTTTAATGGATCAGAGTCGAACTGTTTCGCAGAAAGCGATTCTAATTTCAGCTATCTTTGTAGTGATTTTTCTGGTTCTCGTGATTTTGCTGAGTGGAACGAAAATCACAAAAGCTATCGGTAAAACTGGAAATAAGGTAATGATGAAATTGATGGGTTTGATCGTAATGGTGATCGCTGTCGAGTTCTTTTTTACCGGAATAGAGCCTTATATCAGGAAGATTTTAAGGATTGAATAAAAAAAATGAATCTTATTAGGATTGTGAAAAAATATTTTATAATTTTGCCGTCCGAAAAAACGAAAGGAATTTAGCATGGCCAAGAAAAGTAAAGAAGCCCGCGGACAGATCATTATGGAATGCACGGAGCATAAAAATAGCGGAATGCCCGGAACTTCAAGGTATATTTCTACCAAGAACAAGAAAAATACCCCTGAACGTCTTGAGTTGAAGAAATTCAACCCAATTCTGAAAAAAATGACAATTCACAAAGAGATTAAATAAACTGAACCATGGCAAAGAAAGTAGTGGCAACCCTGCAGTCAGCAGGCAAGGAATTCGCAAAAGTGATCAGAATGCACAAATCACCTAAATCAGGTGCTTATACATTCTCCGAAACAACTGTTCCGAACGATAAAGTACAGGAATTTCTTAGCAAAAGATAATGTTATAATAATACATTCAATCAAGCTTTTCCAAAATCTGGAAGAGCTTTTTTTGTTTATAATCAACAGATATGGGATTGTTTTCATTTTTCAGCAAAGAGAAGAAGCAGGACCTGGATAAAGGCCTTGAAAAGACACGGCAAAACGTTTTTTCGCGTTTGTCGAAAGCCATTGTCGGTAAATCGAAAGTGGACGACGAAGTGCTTGATAATCTGGAAGAAATTCTGGTCACTTCTGATGTAGGTGTCGAAACGACCCTGAAAATTATTGCACGTATTGAGAACCGGGTTTCGAAAGATAAGTTTCTTGGAACCAGTGAGTTAAATAGAATTTTAAAAGAAGAAGTCGCTGCACTTCTACAGGAAAATAATTCCGGAGACGGAGAAGATTTTGATCTTCCTTCCGGAGTAAAACCTTATGTCATCATGGTTGTAGGGGTAAATGGCGTTGGAAAAACTACAACCATCGGGAAACTTGCCTACAATTTTAAGAAGTCCGGTAAAAAGGTGATATTGGGTGCTTCCGACACATTTCGTGCTGCGGCTGTTGACCAGTTGAAGATATGGGCTCAGCGCGTTGACGTTCCGATTGTGGCTCAGAGCATGGGTTCTGATCCGGCTTCTGTTGCATTCGATACTTTGAAATCGGCTTTAAGTCAGCAGGCTGACGTGGTAATCATCGATACTGCCGGACGATTGCATAATAAAATAAACCTGATGAATGAGCTCACCAAGATCAAAACAGTGATGCAGAAAGTGATTCCGGATGCTCCACATGAAATTCTTTTGGTTTTGGATGCTTCTACAGGCCAAAATGCTATCGAGCAGGCCAGGCAGTTTACTGCAGCCACCGAAGTGAACGCTCTGGCGCTAACCAAACTCGATGGTACCGCCAAAGGTGGTGTAGTGATCGGTATTTCAGATCAGTTTAAAGTTCCGGTAAAGTATATTGGAATCGGGGAGAGGATGGAAGATCTACAGGTATTTAACCGGACAGCCTTCGTTGAAAGTTTGTTCGAATAATTTGTAATGTATTGACAAACAAAAAGATAAATATAGTCACTTTGGGCTGTTCGAAAAACAAAGTGGATTCGGAACAGCTTGCCGGAATGCTTGATCAGGCCTATACAGTGGTTCACGACAGTGAGGAGAATTCCGATATTGTGATAATCAATACCTGTGGATTTATCGGTGATGCAAAAGAAGAATCTGTCGATACAATTTTATCATTTGCTGAATCCCGTAAAGCTGGAGATATCAGCAAATTAATTGTAATGGGCTGTCTTTCACAACGATACCAAAAGGATCTGCAAAATGATATTCATGAAGTGGATGCATTTTTTGGTGTAAACGATTTGAATGCAATCTCCGCCATATTAAGAACAACGGAAAACCAGATTTCAATTCCCGAACATTATCACCGGGTTTTATCTACTCCTTCGCATTACGCTTACCTGAAAATTTCGGAAGGTTGTGATCGGTCCTGTTCGTTTTGTGCCATTCCGCTCATTCGCGGGAAACATCGGTCAGTCCCGATAGAGAAACTGCTTGCTGAAGCTTCTGAACTGGCTGCATGTGGTGTAAAAGAGCTTGTTTTGATTGCTCAGGATTTAACCTATTACGGACTTGATTTGTATGGCAAGCGGGAAATTTCGAGGCTTATTGCCGCTCTTTCCGAAATTGATGGAATTGAATGGATCAGATTGCAATATGCTTATCCGGCTGGTTTTCCTGAAGATTTAATTTCTCAGATTGCTAGCAATCCTAAAGTTTGCCGATATATTGATCTGCCCTTGCAGCATATCAGCAACCGGATTCTGAAGTCGATGAAACGCTCAATTACGAAAGAACAAACAATTTCGCTTGTTGAAAGTATTCGTAAAAATATTCCTGATGTCGCTTTCCGGACAACTTTAATTGTTGGTTATCCGGGTGAAACTGTTGAAGAGTTCAATGAACTTGTTCAGTTTGTGAAAGAACAGCGTTTTGACCGTTTGGGTGTTTTTGCCTATTCAGCTGAAGATGAAACTCCGGCATTCACTTTGGAGGATGATATCACAGAGGAAGTCAAACAGGAACGACTTGATTCGATCATGGCTGTTCAACAGGAAATTTCACTTGAATTGAATCTTCAGAAGCTTGGAAAAACGTATAAAGTTTTGATTGACAGATTAGAAGGAGATTATTTCATTGGCCGGACTGAATTTGATTCACCGGAAGTTGACAACGAAATTCTTATCAAAAAATCAAAAAAATTATTGAAAGTCGGTTCTTTCTATTCAGTCGAGATTGTTGAATCCGATTATTTTGATCTCTACGGAAAAGTTGTCTGACTATCCGTTTTTGATTCTTACTAGCCATTTTCGGATAATTTCTGTTTTTAATGTCTATAAACGCAAATAGCTGTTAATCAGTTGTATATGTATTATTAACCAAAAAGTGGTTTTCATTGAGGAATATACTGATTTTTAATTAGCTGAAATTCATAGTGCTCTGTTGTTTGGCATGCATTTTGGAATAACCTTAGTGTAAGTAATAGCGTTTCTTTATTTATCGTTATTTGGTTTTGGTTAAACACAGGGCTTTCTGCAAACTGCGGAAAGCCTTTTTTCGTTTCGAGGCCTTCCGGTAAGCCAATTGTGTGTAAATTTGCCTTTCTTAGATAATCCGAATCATGATGAGAGCTTTTTCGATATACATCCTAATTTGCTTTGTATTTTCATTCAGAATGGCTGTTGCCCAGCGACCTGATGAAGTGGATGTTAGTACTGTTTCTAATGGCATTTTCCAGGATACGATCAATGGAATGATTGTTCGGGGTGAGGTTTCAAACGGATTAAAACAAGGTGCCTGGACATCTTCATTCAATACTGAACTGGTTAGTTTACTGGTTCATTATAAAAATGGACGCAAAGACGGTCTCGAGATGGAACTCGACCGTAATGGTGTCATCCTATCACAGAGCAATTATCACAACGATACTTTAAATGGTACCCGACTTGTGTTTACAGGAGGTGGTCATCCCCGACTAAACGAACCATACAAGATGGGAAAGTTGAACGGAACCCGCAAAGTGTTTTATGAAAAGGGAAAAATGCAGGAAAAATCGGATTTTTTAGATGGAATAAAGAACGGGAAATCAATCTGGTACGATGAGGATGGTAAAATGATCGCTGAATACAATTACAAAAATGGATTATTCGATGGCCCTCAATATGTGTTTTATCCAAATGGAAATATCAAATCAGAACAATGGTATTTTAACAATCAACTACACGGGAAAAATATTCTATTCAACGAAAACGGAAAAATAAAGACACAAGGTGATTACAGGATGGGAAAAAAGTCCGGAATGTGGAAGACATTCAACGATCAAGGTAAAGTAACTGAAGAGATTAACTTCAATTAACGTATTTGATGAACTATCTTTCAGTTGACAACCTTTCAAAATCATTTGGTGATACCTTACTATTTGAACAATTAAGTTTTGGTTTACAAAAGGGTGATAAAGCAGCCCTTGTTGCATCAAACGGCGCCGGGAAAACAACATTGATGCGGATCCTTTCCGGAAAACAGGATCTGGATAGCGGAAGTTTTAGTTTTGCCGATGGAATCCATGTCGGTTTCCTTGAGCAACAACCGGAATTCGAAGGTCATTTAACGATCAATGAGTTAATTACAGGATCTCATACTTTTGTCATGCAGGTAATTCGTGAATATGAAACTGCACTGGCACAACAAAATTCAAACTATTCGGCTGAAAATCAGAAAACCCTTGAGCAAGCTACATCCAGGATGGATCAGTATCACGCCTGGGATTACGAACGAAGGTTGAAGCAACTTCTGAACCGTTTTGGAATTCTTCAACTGAATCAGACAATCGATACACTTTCAGGAGGTCAGAAAAAACGTCTGGCAATGGCGCTTGTTTTGCTTGATGAACCCGAGCTTCTTTTGCTTGATGAACCTACCAATCATCTTGATATTGAGATGATTGAATGGCTCGAGAAATATCTGAAGCAGTCCAATATTACTTTCTTAATGGTAACACATGACCGGTATTTCCTCGATCGTGTATGTAACAATATACTGGAGTTGTATTTCAGAAAACTCTATCATCACAAAGGAAATTACGCCTATTATCAGGAAAAAAGTACAGAACGGGAAGAAATTATCCGTATCGAAACTGCCAAAGCCGGACAGTTACTCAAAACTGAACAGGAATGGATGAGGCGCATGCCACAGGCACGCACGACCAAATCAAAAAGCAGGATCGATGCGTTTTATGAACTTAAAGAGAAAGCCTCACAAAAACGAAATCAGCAACAACTTCAGTTGGATATTACGGTTAGCCGGACCGGAAGTAAAGTGATGGAAATGAAATCCGTAAGTAAAAAATTTGGACAGATTCCTATTACGAATGAATTCGAATACATATTTTCAAAAGGCGAAAAAATCGGCATTGTTGGGAATAATGGCGTTGGAAAAACAAGTTTTCTGAACCTTATTTCCGGAAAAGAAGCCCCTGATTCAGGAAGTATCATAGTAGGGGATACCATCGTTTTTGGTTATTTTACGCAGGAAAGTTACCAATTCAGGGAAGATCGCACTTTGATCGAAATCGTGAAAGATATTGCCGAAATTATTCCATTGAGTAATGGAAGATCGGCCACTGCCAGTCAGATGCTTCAGAAGTTTATGTTTCCTCCGGCAATTCAAAATCAGCCGGTTGCATTGCTCAGTGGTGGTGAAAAACGCAGACTGCATTTGCTTACAGTACTGGTGAATAATCCGAATTTTCTCATTCTTGACGAGCCAACTAATGACCTTGATTTGCTGACCTTGCAAACTCTCGAAGCTTTTCTTCAGAATTATTCCGGTTGTTTATTGATTGTTTCACATGATCGGTATTTTATGGATCAGGTTGTGGATCAGTTATTTGTGTTTGAAGGTGATGGGATTATAAGAGGTTTCACGGGCAATTATTCCGATTACCGGGATTATCTGGATGAATCAGAAAAGGAAAAAAAACAGATTGAAAATCAGGCTCAGAAAGAAATCAGGACTGAATCAAAAACTACTACTCCTGGTAAAAAGAAGCGTTCTTACAAAGAACAGAAAGAATACGAGCAAATTGAAGCGGATATTCATTTGCTTGAAAAGGAGAAATCTGATCTTGAAATGAAACTCGAAAATATTGGAACAGATTATATCGAATTGGAAAAAGTTGGAAATCGTATCGAAATCATAATATCTTTGATAGATGATAAAACAATGCGATGGATGGAATTGGATGAATTAACTGCGAATTAATTAATATTGGAAAATGGAAAACGAAACAAATAGATTAGAAGTATTTGTCAATCAGTTAATTACAAATAATTCAGTTTGGTTATTACAAGCAGATGAAGGTTTGTTTGCCATGGTGGAGGACAATGAGGGAAAATCTTATGTTACTGTTTGGCCTTCTGAAGCTGAGTGCAAATTTGCCGCTCAGGGAGAATGGTTTGATTATCAGGCAGAAGCCATGGATATGAAAGAGTTTATGTCGTGGTTATATGAATTGGAGGAGGATGATGTCTGGATTGGTGTTTATCCTGATACAGATGGACGGATTATGCCATTTCGTGCGACTGAATTAAGTAAACTACTGGCTAAAACCTTTTCTGAAAAAAAGTAATTTATTTTCTAATTCAATTTATTCTTTATCTTATTGTTATTCAGTGATATATGATTAAATTGAATATGAATTTGTATTGGAATTTCATTCAAAATGTGATTATTACACAAAAAATCCTTGCATTTAAGTAATGAATTAATAATTTCGTACTGCAAAAAAAATGCAGCTTGTTTTTTGCTCCTTATTGAATATTAATTAGTTAAAAAGATAAATTATGATTCTGGCAACTCTTTATTGGCCATTGGTAGCCTATTCTGTGTCGGTAATCGCTTTGGTTGGTATAATCCTGCTGCTCTCACATTTACTTGGAGAGAGGCATGAAGACCGGGCGACTCACGAAGTGTATGAATCAGGAATGATAGCTACAGGTACATCGCGATTGCGTTTTCCGTCACACTTTTATATGATCGCCATGTTCTTTGTGATATTCGATCTTGAAACCGCGTTTGTGGTCGCCTGGGCCGTTTCATTCAAGGAATTAGGTTGGGCCGGATATTTCGCAGTACTAATATTTATAGTTGAATTGGCTGTTCTATTATTCTATATCTGGAGAAGCGGAGCACTTGATCTTGGTCCTGACGGAAAGAAAATACTCGCGGCCTATCATAAATTAAACAAGAAAAACCAAGCATAATGGAAAGAATTATCAATCCAAGGGAGATAAGGATCGGCGAATCGATGGAAGATGAGATCAAAAGATCTGTCGTTTTCGGGAAATTAGAAGAGTTGCTTGCCTGGGGCCGTTCAAATTCCATGTGGCCGTTTGGTTTCGGACTTTCCTGTTGTTTTGTTGAGATGGCAACGAGTCTCACCCCAAAATATGATATTGCGCGTTTTGGAGCAGAAGTTTTGCGTAATACACCCCGTGAAGCGGATGTTATGATCATTGCCGGAACAGTTTTTATGAAAATGGCTCCGATTGTAAAGCGTCTCTATGAACAAATGATGGCTCCCCGCTGGGTTATCTCGATGGGCTCGTGCGCTAATTCAGGCGGTATGTATGATATTTATAGCGTAGTACAGGGTGTAGATAAAATACTTCCTGTTGACGTTTATGTACCAGGTTGTCCTCCTCGTCCGGATGCATTTATGCAGGGATTGATGTTGTTAAGAGAAACAGTTAGTCAGGAACGCCGTCCACTTAGCTGGGTTGTTGGAAATCAGGATATTATCAAACCTGCAAAAGTGAGTCAGCGCGATCTGAATCATGATCTGCATACAAGTATCACTTTCCTCCGGACAACGGACGAAACCTTTGAAGAAAAAAAGAAAAAATAACGCTGAACCACACTGATTGCAGAAATGCAGTTGTTTGGATAGGTAAAACGATAGAAATACAATACAATTCATGCTTCCTATAGCCGAAGAAATTTCAAAGGTTTTCGAAACCCAGGGTTTTGTAAGCCAAAAAACCCAGGACGACATCAGTACGATCTGGGTGCCGTCGTCGGAGCTTGTTAAATTGCTGTTGTTTGTAAAGAACAGCATTAAATCACCATTTAAGATGCTATACAGCATCTCAGCCATCGACGAAAGGCAAAGGAAACATCGTGAAGGTCAGCCGGATAGCGATTTCACTGTTGTTTATCATCTGTTTTCATTCGACAGAAATGAATATCTGCGCATCAAGGTTGCCCTGAAAGGTGAATATCCTTCGATTCCGAGCATCACCTCACTCTGGTTGAATGCCAATTGGTACGAAAGGGAAGTATTCGATATGTTCGGCATTCGTTTCGACGGTCATCCGCATCTCACACGTCTGATGATGCCAAAAAGCTGGAAAGGTCACCCCCTTCGCAAAGAACATCCGGCGCGTGCTACTGAAATGGGCCAGTACAATCTGACCGATGAACTTCAGGATGCTGAGATGAATGCGCTTACGTTCAAGCCAGAAGAATGGGGCTTGGAAACCACAAACGGAGATACAGAATATATGTTTCTGAATCTTGGCCCACAACACCCTGGTACACATGGTGTTCTGAGGGTTATCTTGCAACTCGAGGGTGAAGAAATAGTCAATGCAATCCCTGAAATAGGCTATCACCACCGTGGTGCCGAGAAAATGGCAGAACGTCAGACCTGGCATTCATATATTCCCTATACCGATCGAATTGATTATCTGGGCGGTGTTTTAAACAATATGGCCTATCTGCTTCCTGTCGAAAAAATGGCAGGAATAGAAGTTCCGGATCGTGCCAAAGTAATCCGGATCATGCTGATGGAATTTTTCCGTATTTCTAGCCATCTAGTTTGGTACGGAACTTTTGCACAGGATATTGGTCAACTTTCACCTGTATTCTATATGTTTACCGATCGTGAGCGTGTTTTGGAAATCGTGGAAGCCATCACAGGTGCCCGAATGCACCCAAGTTGGTTCAGAATTGGCGGAACAGCCATGGATCTTCCGAATGGCTGGGAAAAGCTGGTGAAAGACTTTATTGATTATTTCCCAAAACGACTCAAAGAATATGACAATCTGACCATGAAAAATGGTCTGATCAAAGCCAGAACCAAAGGAATTGGCGTATTTACCACACAGGAGGCCATTGAATGGGGCGCAACAGGCTCAAATCTGCGTGCTACAGGTCTCGCACATGACTTCCGTAAAGCGACACCTTATGGTGGTTATGACCAGTTCGATTTCGAAATTCCGGTTGGAGCCAACGGCGATACATATGACCGTGGACTTGTTCGCATTGAGGAAATGCGTCAGAGTTTGCGTATCATTGAACAGTGTATGAAAAATATGCCTTCAGGACCATATAAAGCTGATCATCCGCTCACAATGCCTCCGCCAAAGGCACAAACCATGCAGGATATTGAAGCATTGATCAATCACTTTGTTGGCGTGACATGGGGTCCTGTGATGCCGGTCGGAGAAGCGATGATTCCAGTTGAAGCTTCAAAGGGAAACAATGGATATTATCTGATAAGCGACGGACATACAAATATTTACAGGAATTTCATTCGTACGCCTTCATTTGCCCATATGCAAATGTTGCCATACATCAGCAAAGGATATTCGGTTGCCGATTTACTGGCCATTTTGGGTGCCATGGACTTTGTTTTGGCCGATATTGACAGATAATTAATTGAATAATAGCTAAATTACACATAAAGAGATGCTTACAGCAGAAGAAATACATGAAATTAACGAGGAAATCGGCATGTATCCATATAAACAGGCGGCATGCATCGAGGCCTTGAAAGTGGTTCAGAATCATCGTCGCTGGGTTTCGGACGAAAATATCCAGGATTTGGCCAGATTGCTTGAAATGTCAGCCGAAGAGATTGACAGTGTTGCCACTTTTTACAACCTGATTTATCGCAAACCGGTTGGAAAATATGTGATTTTGCTTTGCGACAGCGTCAGTTGTTATATCATGGGATATGAAACTGTTTTATCCTATATCGAAAAGAAACTTGGAATTAAAATGGGAGAGACAACAGCAGATGATCGCTTTACCTTGCTTCCGGTTCCATGTCTGGGTACCTGTGATCACGCTCCTGCCATGATGGTTGGTCGCGATTTGCACCGTGATCTAACCCAGGAAAAACTTGATCAGATTCTTGATAGTTATTTATAAATAATTATCAGTGAATAATTTACAATTAAATTGACGTATTAAAACATACATCAGATAACTTCTCAGAAAAAATGGAGAGACCGCTGACAAAAAATATCCGTCCCGACGGAAAGCCGGTTTTCATCAAGGAATATGAATCGCTTGGTGGATACGAATCGGTGAAAAAAGCACTCAAAATGCAGCCGGGCGACGTGACCGAACTTGTGAAGAAATCCAATCTAAAAGGAAGGGGAGGAGCAGGCTTCAATACAGGTCTGAAATGGAGTTTTGTACCCATGAAAGGCGAATTTGAGCACAAATACCTGGTCGCCAATGGTGATGAAATGGAGCCCGGTACATTCAAAGATCGTCTGCTGATCGAGGGTGACCCTCATCAACTGATTGAAGGAATGATCGTTACAGCATGGGCTATTCAGGCTGACGAAGGATTCATTTTTATCAGAGGTGAATATACTTATGCCGCTGAAATAGTTAAAAAAGCACTGGCTGAAGCTTACGAGTCCGGTTATCTTGGAAATAATATTCTTAAATCAGGTTTCAAATTTAATCTTCATCTGCATACCAGTGTTGGTCGTTATATATGTGGTGAAGAAACCGCTTTACTCAACTCACTCGAAGGTAAGCGTGCCAATCCTAGGGCAAAACCACCATTCCCACAGGTAAGTGGCTTATTCGGACAACCTACAATTGTCAATAATATAGAAACGCTTTGCAATATCCCGCACATCGTGAACAATGGTGCTGATTGGTATAATGCGCTGAGTTTGACACCCGGTGACGGAGGCACAAAATTGTTTGGTGCCAGTGGAAAAGTGAAAAAACCCGGTGTTTGGGAACTTCCATTTGGAATGCCCATGCGTCAGTTACTGGAAGAATATGCCGGTGGGATGCAGGATGGACTGAAGTTCAAGGCTTGTTTGCCGGGGGGTGCTTCAACAGATTTTCTTACGGCTGATCATCTCGATATCAGGATGGATTACAATTCTATTGCCGCGGCAGGAAGTCGCCTCGCAACAGGACTCATGATTGTTCTGGATGATAAAACCTGTCCGGTTGGGATGCTCCTGAATATTGAACATTTTTTCGCTCAGGAATCTTGTGGATGGTGCACACCATGCCGCGAAGGACTTCCCTGGACCGAAAAAATTCTTCAGAAAATTGAAAGCGGCAAAGGCGAAATGAAGGATCTGGAAATTCTGGAATTTCATACCAAATTTATGGGACCAGGTAACACTTTCTGTGCGCTGGCTCCCGGTGCAATGGCTCCATTACAGAGTGCCCTGAAGTATTTCAGGGAAGATTTTGAACTACATATTAAAGAACATAAATGTTCGTGGAAATAGTACAACATGGCTAAGATAATTATTAACGGTAAAGAACTGGAAGTCGATCCTGGAAAGAACCTGCTCGAAGCAAGTATTTCAGCCGGAGTGGATCTGCCTTATTTTTGCTGGCACCCCAAACTGGGCTCTGTAGGAGCCTGTCGCCAGTGCGCCGTGGTCAAATACAGGGATGAAAATGATAAAGTTGGACGCGTTGTCATGTCATGCATGGAGGCAGCCACCGAAGGATCAATCATTTCGACTGAGGCGCCACAGGCTAAGGAATTCAGGGCCAATGTGATAGAAGCACTCATGACAAATCATCCGCACGACTGTCCGGTTTGTGACGAAGGTGGTGAATGTCATCTGCAGGATATGACTGTTATGTCAGGACATAAAAACAGAAGGTTTGAATTTCCAAAACGTACACATAAAAACCAGTTCCTCGGACCATTCATCAATCACGAGATGAACCGGTGTATTCAGTGTTACCGCTGCGTCAGGTTTTATCGTGATTATGCTGGTGGTGATGATCTGAATGTTTTTTCATCACGCAACAGGGTCTATTTCGGTCGGGCTGAAGAAGGCACACTTGAAAGTGAATTCAGCGGAAACCTTGTCGAAATTTGTCCGACAGGTGTGTTTACCGATAAAACCTTTATGGAACATCCAACCCGTAAATGGGATTTGACAAGCGCACCATCCATTTGTGCTCATTGTTCTGTAGGATGCAATACGATTGCTGCGGAGCGTTATGGAACTGTTCGCCGGATATACAGCCGCTACAATGAGCAGGTTAATGGATATTTCCTCTGTGACCGTGGTCGTTTTGGATATGAATTTACCAATAGTGATAAGCGGATCAAATCCTTTACTTTGGCTGGTTCCGATGATCAGATTAGCCACGAAAAGGCATTTGATTATGTGGCTAATCAACTGAAAGGCAAGAAAATAGTTGGAATTGGTTCACCAAGAGCATCTCTCGAAACCAATTTTGCACTTAAACAGCTTGTTGGAAATGAAAACTTTTCAATTGGACTAAGCAGTTTTGAATTGGGATTGTCGCAGTTCGCTCTTGATATTTTGAAAAAAGGGACAGTAAAAAGTCCATCAATGAAAGAAGTTGAACAAAGTGAATCAGTATTCATTCTGGGTGAGGATATTACAAATACTGCTCCGATTATGGCTTTGTCGATCAGACAGGCGATTAAGAATTTGAGCAAAGCAAAAGCTGAAAAGGCTGGAATTCCACTTTGGAATGATGCTCCTGTCAGAGAAATCGTGCAGGGATCTCACGGACCATTGCATATTGCATCACCTCTTGCCACGCGTCTTGATGATGTTGCAACAAGTACATATAATAGTGCTCCTCAGGATATTGCCCGTTTTGGATATGCGGTTGCTCATTTTATCAATGCGAAACTTGCATTGCCCAAAGGATTGAATGCCGAGCTTTCGAAACAAGCTGAAAAAGTTGCAGCTGATCTGCTTTCAACCGCCAAACCATTGATTGTTAGTGGTGTACATTGTAAAAATGTGGATGTACTGAAGGCTGCATCTGATGTTGCATCTGCTTTGAAAGAAGCCGGTAAAGACGTGAAAATCAGTCTGACATTTGAAGAAAGCAATACAGTTGGCGCATTGATGCTGGGTGGAGTGGCGATAGAAAATCTACCTTCGGCCGATGTTCTTTTGGTTGTTGAAAATGATCTTTACCGTCGTTTAAGTAAAGAGAATACTGAGGCCTTCCTTTCAAAATACGCAAAAGTAGTAGCTCTTGATCATATAGTTACACACACAACGAAACGGGCAGATTTAGTAATCCCGGTTGGCTCTTTTGCCGAATCTGACGGAACTTTGGTAAATCAGGAGGGACGAGCACAGCGTTTCTATCAGGTTTTTGTCCCTGAGCATGACAGTTCTGAACCATGGCGTCGAATAACTCAAATTGCTGAACTAATCGAAAAACCGCTTGTCGGACAATATTTCAATGATTTTGTTAGTAAGCTTGCCGCTTATGATCCTCAGTTTGCTGGTATTGAAAGCATTGCTCCACCACCTGATTTCAGGTTTGATGGACAGAAAATTGCCCGTGAATCGCATCGATACAGCGGCCGAACAGCCATGAAAGCCAATATCGATGTTCATGAACTGAAACCTGCTAATGATCCTGATTCCGCAATGTCGTTTACCATGGAAGGATATCATGGCAATGAAGTTCCCTCTCTTACAACAAGTTATTGGTCACCAGGATGGAATTCGGTTCAGGCAATCAATAAATATCAGATTGAAGTTGGGGGTCCGCTCCATGGTGGCGATCCGGGATTACGGCTGATCGAAACAGGAAGCGAAGTAGTTAACTATTTCCAGTCTGCTCCTGAAGCCTACAAAGCTCCTGTGAGTGGTTTTCAGATGTTACCTGTTTATCAAATATTTGGTTCAGAGGAACTTAGTCGCAAATCACCTTCAGTGAAAGAGCGTTCAGAAGTAGCTTGTCTGTACCTGAATCCAATTGATGCTGCAAGTTTGAAACTTATAGAAGGTGAAAAAATCGAAGTTCTTATCGGCAATCAGTCCAAAAGCTTGCTTGTGAAAGTGAAAACGGAACTTGTATCAGGTCTTGCTGGTATATCGATGGGATATTGCGGAGTAAATCCGGAGTTATCGCTTGTTTCAATTCAAAAATAGAAATTCGTATGAGTGAAACATTGACATATATTTTAATTATAGCCGGGGTTTTGATCACCCTGCTGACAATTGCTGCCGGTAATATCTATATCGAACGCAGACTTCTTTCCCTTTGGCAGGACAGGTTAGGCCCAAATCGTGTTGGTCCATTTGGTTTGCTGCAGGTAGTTGCTGACGTAGTCAAGATTTTTACCAAAGAAGACTGGATACCTCGTTTTGCTGACCGTGCTATTTTTGTTCTGGCACCAGCCATCATTTTGGTGACCATTTTGATCACATTTGCAGTAATTCCATTTTCTCCGACCATCGTCGTTTCAGATATGAATATCGGGCTCTTGTTTTTTCTGGGTCTATCTTCTCTCGGAGCGTATAGTCTGGTTCTTGGTGGTTGGGCTTCCAATAATAAATATTCTTTGCTTGGTGCCATGCGTGGTGCAGCGCAGATGCTTAGTTATGAAGTGTTTATGGGGCTGTCACTTATGGGTGTTGTAATGATGACAGGCTCATTCAGCATGGTTGATATAGTGAATGCTCAGGAAGACGTCTGGTTTATCGTTCCCCAGTTTGTTGGTTTTGTTATTTTCGTCATTGCCGGACTGGCCGAATCGCATCGTATTCCTTTCGATATTCCTGAATCTGAAAGTGAGCTAATTGCCGGTTTCCACTCTGAGTATTCTGGTATGAAGTTCGGGATGTTCTTTGTAGGTGAATATCTGGGAATAACACTCATTTCAGCACTGGTTACAACACTCTTTTTAGGTGGTTGGCAAGGACCGGAATTTTTGCCACCATTGGCATGGTTTACCATCAAGGTTTTTGGGTTTATTGCCTTTATCATCCTTTTAAGAGCCTCATTGCCACGTCCAAGATACGATCAGTTACTGAGTTTTGGTTGGAAGGTATTGCTTCCGCTATCATTGATCAATATTTTGGTTACAGGAGCAATTCTTTTAAGTAAATAATTGAATTAAGACAAACAAACATAGATATGTTAAGTCATTTAAGAAGTATCGGTCTGGCACTCAAGCATTCCTTCGCGAAAAGGGAAACGATTGAGTATCCCGATCAGAAAGTGAATCTGGCTGCACGTTATCGTGGTCGGATTGTACTTACCCGCGATCCTGATGGGATGGAACGCTGCGTAGGTTGCTATCTTTGTGCTGCCGCCTGTCCGGTTGATTGCATCTCACTTCAGGCAACACATGCCGAAGATGGTCGCAGATATCCCGAGTTTTTCAGAATCAATTTTTCGCGATGCATCTTTTGTGGTTATTGCGAAGAAGCCTGTCCGACCTATGCCATACAGCTTATTCCTGACTATGAGATCAGTGAATATGACCGGAAAAATCTCGTTTATGAAAAAGAAGATCTTTTAATTGCTGGTCAAGGCAAACAACATGGATATAACTTCTACAAGGTGGCTGGAATGTCGATAGCCGGAAAAGATAAAGGAGAAGGTCAAAATGAACTTCCGCCTGTGGATATCAAAGGTTTGATGCCTTAAACTATTATAAATGAATTGGTTAATCATTTAAAACAAATGAAATAATGCTAATTGTATTTTATCTGGCAGCTCTTGTAGCAATTTTGTCGACAGTGCTTGCAGTTTCACGAACAAACGCCGTTCACTCGCTACTCTATCTGATTGTCTCATTTTTATCGGTAGCAGTAGTTTTCTTCGTACTTGGAGCACATTTCGTTGCTGCATTGGAGGTTATTGTTTATGCGGGGGCAATCATGGTTTTGTTTGTATTTGTAATTATGATGTTGAATGTGGGCAGTGAAACAGAAAATCCGCATAGCCGGTTTCTCTCTGTAAAAACCTGGGCAGGACCAGCCATTCTCGCCACAATACTTTTTGTTGAACTTGCCTATGTTATTCTATCACAGCAAATTATTCCTGTAGTTGAGAATGTTGTAGAACCAAAGGCTGTCGGAATTTCAATGTTTACAAAGTATTTACTTGGAGTTGAAATTGCTGCAGTCATGCTGATGGCTGGTATCATTGGAGCCTATCATCTGGCTCAGATCAAGAAAAAAAGTAAACACAGATTTCTGGAAGGAGGAGAAGAATAATATGGATACAATTCCTGTTGAACAAAGTTTATTACTTGCAGCCATTTTATTTGTAATTGGGCTCATTGGGGTTTTATCGCGTAAGAATGTGATTCTCATGCTTATGTCTGTCGAAATCATGCTGAATGCATCCGGCCTTGCCTTTGTGGTTGCCGGTTCACGATGGGTGCAACCCGATGGTCAAGTAATGTTTATCTTCATTCTGTCGATGGCTGCTGCAGAGGTTTCAGTCGGTCTTGCCTTGATCTTACAGATGTTCCATGTTCAGAAATCAATTGATTCAAGATCAATTGCTAAAATGAATGACCTATAATAATTGGGTGAATTGAATATGAAATATACCTTAACTATACATTGAAATACCAAATACCAAAGATATGATGAACTATTTATGGTTGGTTCCTGTGCTGCCTTTTCTGGGATTCCTGGTGCTGACTTTTTTCGGAAAGAAGATGTCGAAAAGCACAATTCCCTATGTTGGTGCAGGTTCGGTCGGATTAGCGGCCCTGCTTACAATATTGATAGGAATTGAGTTTCTGTCATCGCCGCCTGCAGGAAATGCCTTTACACAGAAATTATGGACATGGATGAGCGTGGGAGGGATGTCGCCTTCAATTGCATTTCATCTGGATGCCTTATCCCTGGTTTTCATATTTGTAATCACTTTCGTAGGTTTTCTGATTCATATTTATTCATCAGAATATATGCGTGAAGATGAGGGATTTGCGCGATTTTTATCTTTTATGAACCTTTTTGTCGGCTCGATGCTCATACTCATTCTGGCCGATAACCTTGCCCTGATGTATCTTGGTTGGGAAGGTGTTGGTTTATGTAGTTTCCTTCTGATTGGCTTCTGGTACAAAGATCCGGCCAATGCTGCCGCAGCACGAAAAGCATTTATTGTCACCCGTGTGGGAGATACCGCCATGGCTCTAGGATTGTTTTTGCTCATTGTCAATTTCAATACATTAGATATTCAGGAAATTCTGCATAAAGCACCAACGCAGTGGAGTGTTGGTTCGTCAGCAGCTGTTTGGGCAGCCTTCTTGCTTCTCGGAGGTGCAGTGGGGAAATCAGCCCAGTTACCTTTACAAACCTGGTTGCCGGACGCTATGGCAGGACCATCGCCTGTGAGTGCCCTTATCCACGCTGCAACGATGGTAACTGCCGGGGTTTATCTGATTGCACGTAACCATGTAATATTTGAATTAGCTCCTTCAGCTATGACTGCCGTTGCGATTATTGGCGCGGCCACTTTATTAATGGCAGGATTCGCGGCCATTGTACAAAACGATATTAAGCGTGTTCTGGCGTATTCGACTATCAGTCAGATTGGTTATATGTTTCTCGCTCTGGGTGTTGGAGCCTGGTCAGCAGGTATATTTCATTTCATGATTCATGCTTTCTTCAAAGCACTCTTATTCCTCGCCGCCGGTGCTGTGATTCATGCCCTGCATCATGAACAGAATATGTTCAAGATGGGTGGATTGAAAAAAGAACTTCCGGTTATTTTTTGGACTTTTTTAGCAGGTTCAGGAGCTTTGGCGGCACTTCCTTTGATTACTGCCGGTTTTTACAGTAAAGATGCGATTCTTTGGTATGCATGGTCCTCTGATAAAGGAAGCCTGATATTGTGGGCAGCCGCGTTTTTTGGTGCATTCGTGACCTCAATTTACACTTTCAGAATGGTTTTCCTGACTTTCTGGGGCAAAATGAAAACACATGTTCACCATCGTCCGGGTAAAGCCATGTTGATTCCACTGGTTGTTCTCGCTGTTCTTTCTATTTTCGGTGGATTTCTCGAAACTCCGCATACCTTAGGTCATATCACTATTTTTTCACATCTTCTTTCATCGGTCCTGCCTGAGGTTCAACTACACCACGGTGCAGCATCAACAGAAATTATCCTTCAGATTCTTACAGGTCTTACTGGTTTTCTTGGGGTTTTTCTGGCATGGCATTTCTGGTATAAAAAACCTGCATTGATTTATAGTTTTAAACAAACTTCCATCGGGACTGGTTTATATAAATTATGGCTGAGCGGCTGGGCTTTCGACTGGATCTATGATACTTTGTTTGTAAATCCGTTCAAGTGGTTATCGAACATCAATAAAGATGATATAGTTGATAACCTTAGCATCGGTTTGTCAAATTTTGTGTCGATGCTTCATAATCTGCTACGCAGAACACAGAACGGGAACATCCGCTGGTATGCCACGGGTATTGCAATTGGCTTAGTGATAACCTTAACCATCGTTTTATTCTTATGATACTCATCTATTTAATCGGGATTTTGATGCTGGGTGGAACCATTGCCTGGATATCCGACAGATTTCATCCCCATGCATCACGGAATATTTCGCTGGTATCGGTAGCGATTGCCTTTTTGGTAATTCTCATTTACACAGCCTCAAACTACTCACAGATTAATACAATAGCACCGGCAGCCTGGCTTGTCGATCTTAAAATGAGCTGGATACCTCAATTTGGTATCAGTTTGCATTTTGCGATGGACGGATTAAGTCTTGTGATGATCATTTTGACTCTTTTCCTTGGTTTACTTGCGGTTTTGATTTCTTTCAACGAAATCAAGGATCGGAAAGGCTTCTACTATTTTAATCTGCTTTGGATTCTGGCTGGAATTATCGGAGTATTTACAGCTCTTGATTTATTCCTCTTTTACTTTTTCTGGGAAATTATGCTCATTCCGATGTATTTCCTGATCGGAATCTGGGGGCATGAAAGAAAGATCTACGCTGCTTATAAATTTTTCATCTATACGCAAGCAAGCGGATTACTTATGTTTTTAGCGATTCTGGGCTTGTATTTCGTTCATGGAAAAGCGACCGGAAATTATTCTTTTGATTACAATGATTTGCTTGGCACAAAAACAGATCCACGCATGGGTTTGTTGCTTATGAGCGGATTTTTGATCGCCTTTGCAGTCAAATTACCCGTGGTTCCATTGCATAACTGGTTACCTGATGCACATACTCAGGCCCCAACTGCCGGAAGTTTGATTCTGGCTGGTTTGTTGCTGAAGACTGGTGCTTACGGAATCATTCGTTTTGCTATTCCTTTCTTTCCGGAAGCGGCGCATACTTTTGCACCTTATGGGATGATTTTAGGTACAATCGGTATTATTTACGGGGCAAAACTTGCTTATTCACAAACTGATCTTAAACGACTTGTAGCTTACACCAGCGTCAGTCATATGGGCTTTGTCATGCTGGGTGTTTTTGCATTCAATGAACTCGCCTATCAGGGTGTTGTGATGCAAATGGTAACCCATGGTATCAGCACAGGTGCTTTGTTTATACTTGTCGGTTTCATATACGAAAGAGCCCATACACGCGATATCAATAGCTTTGGCGGTTTATGGTCACAAGTTCCGAAATTGGGAACAATGACCCTGATCTTTGCACTGGCATCTCTAGGATTACCTGGTCTTGGTAATTTTATTGCTGAGTTTTTGGTTCTTTCAGGATCATTTAAAGCAGATATGATCATAACTGCTGTCGCCTCAATTGGTCTGGTTCTAGGAACTGTTTACTCATTGCGTATCTTCCAGAGGGTGTTTCAGGGACCAAAAAATAAAGAATGGACAATGCAGGATCTGAACTGGCGTGAAATTATCGTAATCGGTTCACTTGTGCTTGTCATTCTGTGGCTGGGATTTTACCCTCAACCGGTAATAAATATAGTTAAACCGGTGATTGTGAATGTTTTAGGTAATCTTTAATCAAAATTGATGAACTGGTCCATTTACAGGACATAAGAAATACTCGACAATGAATAAAATGATCACTTCCCAAGAAATCTTTCAACTGATGCCATACCTGCTTATGTTGGTAGGTCCGGCCTTGCTGTTGATTTTCATTGCCATTAAGCGAAACCATTTATTTGCTTGGCTATTCACAATTCTCAATTTTGCGCTGGTGCTTTGGAGTTCCATCACTGCTTACCATCAACCTCTTTTGGAAGTATCACTAATTACAGTTGACAAATTTGCCATGCTGTATTCAGGTATTTTTGCGATCGTTGGAATTGTAATTACATTATTATCTTATAGTTACCTTGAAAAACTTTCGGATCATAAGGAAGAATTTTATATTCTGCTGGTTTTTGCAACATTAGGATCTTCGCTGATGGTAGCCAGCAACAATTTCGTTAGTCTTTTCCTAAGTCTGGAAGTATTGAGTGTTTCTCTTTATTCATTGATTGCATATCTCAGGAAGAGCGAAAAAGCTATTGAAGCTGGTTTGAAATATCTTGTACTGGCAGCCATGTCATCTGCAATTCTGTTATTCGGGATCGCCTTGGTTTATTTTGAAACCGGTGTTTTTAGTTATGCTGAAATCGGGCAAAAGCTCAACTCAATTGGTTTCACACCTTATATGATTGGTGGTTTGGCAATGATTATAGCCGGAGCCGGATTTAAACTTTCTGTAGTTCCATTCCATTGGTGGACTTCAGATGTATATCAGGGAGCTAATTCACCCGTTACGGCATTTATTGCAACTGTTTCAAAAGGTGGTATGGTCGGAGCTATGATCAGGATGTTTACCATGATACACGGTCTTGGACATCAATCCATTATTGATGTATTGGTTGTGATATCTGCTGCAAGTATGCTTGTTGGTAATATTCTTGCTTTGCAACAAGGAAATCTGAAACGTCTGCTGGCATATTCTTCAATTGCCCATCTCGGATATATCCTTATCTCTTTTATTGCTTTTGGCAATGGTGGAACCGAAGCTGCAACCTTCTATCTGATAGCTTATTTTGTAACCACCCTGGGAGCTTTTGGTATTGTCTCAATGCTTTCAACCTCAGAAGGAGAGGCTGATTCGATTAGTTTTTACAAAGGACTTTTCTGGCGTAAACCACTTTTGGCCGCTTTCTTTACCTTAATCATGTTTTCTTTGGCTGGAATTCCGCTTACATCAGGTTTTGTGGGTAAATTTTTCGTCGCTACTTCAGGTGTCAAAGCCGGACTTTGGCTTTTACTTTTCTTCCTGGCAGTGAACAGTGTGATTGGGGTATATTACTATTTACGTGTAGTTGTGATGATGTTTTCTAACAAGGAGAATACACCGGAAACAATTCAATGCGAAAAGGGAATATCAGGTAGCCTGATTGCTATGGTTTTTATTGCCGTAATGATTGTTTATCTTGGTGTATATCCGGGAGGAGTGATGAATTTGATCTATGCATCCATGATTCACTGAGTCGTAAAGGTTAATTATTCCTCTATTTTCAGTCTTAATGTGAAAAAAATGATAATTTCTTATCATTTGATATAAATTTGTCATAATTTTACTTTGTGAAATGAGGTACGATTAATTCGTAATTTCCTTGTTGAACTGTTGCTTTGAAGTTAAACATTTGAAATTGAATAAGTTAACTAATATTACTTCTTTGACTAAGATATGAAAACCAAAAGTTTTTATAATTCCTCTATTACTAATTTAATTTTTCAACCAAACATGAAACATTTTTTCAGACTAAGTTGGGTAATGATCGCTCTGGTGATGGTAGCCCAATTCTCATCTTGTAAGAAAGATGAACCTACTCCGCAAGTTATTGCAAGTTTCACTTTTGCAGTGGACGCAACTAACTACATGAAAGTTCAGTTCACCAATGCATCTCAGGAATATGCCACTTTGGCATGGGATTTTGGTGATGGTGCAACATCAACAGAAGTAAGTCCTTCGCATACTTATGCTGCTGTTGGAACTTACACAGTTAAACTTACCGCTACCAATGGTGCAATTACTGACTCACACAATGAAACTGTTACCATTGCTGACCCTAATGCTTTCCTGACCATGCTTGTTGGTGAAACATCCAAAACATGGAAAGTGTTGCGTGACGTATCAGGTGGTGCATATCCATTAGAAGTTGGACCATACGATCGTTCAGCCATTTGGTGGGCAGTTGGTCTTAACAATGACGAACTTGCTATCCGTACATGTATTTTAAATGACGAATGGACATTCACCCGTGATGGTCAGATGATCTTCGACGACAAAGGTGATTACTGGGCTGAAGGCTCTGTATATCCTGATGATGTTGATGATATTTGTGCATCTTCTACAGATCCTATGGTTAATGTTGACGGTGTAGACGTATCTGCATGGGCCAGTGGAAACCATACTTTCACACTTACTCCTGGTACAAGCCCAACTCTAGAAGTTATTGGTACAGGCGCATTCCTTGGTCTTGCCAAAGTTGGTACTGATTTTGAATTCAATGTTCCTCAGGCATCTGTAAAATATGATGTTGTTTCATTATATGATGGTACAACTGATACCCTGATCGTTGAATCAAATTACAAATTCTCAGCTGATGCTACCGAATACGGCGGATACTGGAGATTTGTTCTTGTTCATTATGATAATCCTGCTGATGAACCACCAATCCCATCTCCAAGCCCTGTTGCTGGTTTCAGCTTTGTTCAGGACGGCACAACCGTAACATTCACAAACACATCTACTTTGGCTGATTCTTATTCATGGGATTTCGGTGACGGTGGCACTTCAACTGAAGCTAACCCTGTTCATACCTATGCATCTGATGGTGCTTATACCGTTGTTCTTACAGCTGTTAATGCTAACGGACAGAGTACTTCTCAAGCTACTATTACTATTTCAAGTACAGTTTTATCTGAAGCTATTTTGACAAACGGCGCTTGGAAAATTAAGGCAGCCGAACATGCAGTTTATGTTGGTGGTGGTATGGGATTAGATAACTGGTGGACTGCTCCTTGGGCAAATTTTGATGGTTCAACAGTAGGTACTCCAGACGACTGGTCATGTATGTTGGATGATGAATTCATTTTCTCAGCCGGTGGTGGTTATGAATACAAAACCAATGGCGGTTCAAGAAATGACGGTTATATGGGAACACCAAACGGATGCTGGAGTGATGCAGAAATTGCTGCAAGCCATATGTCCGGTACAAGTGGAGAAGGTGCTGCATTTGGTTCATGCGCAACCCATACTTGGGCTTTCGTACCTGCAACTGCTACAACAAGACCGATTATCACTTTGACTAACGGTGCCGGTTATGCTGCATTTATTGGTTTCATGAAAGGCTATTATGGCGGTGAAAACAATAATATCGCAAATCAACCTAATGGTGGCATGGCAACAAACCAATATGAAGTTATGGCCTACGTTAATTCAGGTACTCAGGAGCTCATGATTGTTACTGTTGATATTTCAGGTGCTCATGATGGATCAGCTTCATGGACAATTGAACTGGAACGCTAATTCGTTCATTCACTGTAATTAATACTAATGAAAGGCTGTCTCATTTATTTGAGACAGCCTTTTTTGGGTTAATTTACAAACACTCCTGCATTAACAAGCAGATTTGATTAATTTTACTTATTGATTTTTATATCAAACTCACATCGAACAAACTAAATTTATTTATTTAACTTCAGATTATGAATAGATTAATTACTATTTTACTTCTCTTGGCGATAAGTTTTGGGGCCTACTCCCAATCGAAATTGACAAGTGGTACTGTAACCGATGCATCCGGGTCCCCGATGCCAGGTGTAACAGTATTGGTCAAAGGGACAACAAACGGTGTTGCTACTGACCTTGATGGAAACTTCCAGATCAATATCTCTGTTGGTGACGTATTGCAGTTCAGCTATGTTGGTTATAAATCAACTGAATTAACCTATATCGGTCAGACAACTTTAAAAGTTGTGGTTGAAGAGGAAGCTACTATACTTGATGAAGCTGTAGTTATCGGATATGGTGTTCAGAAAAAGAAAGATTTAACAACGGCAGTTTCCACTGTAGATGAAAAATCTATCAAAGACCGTCCAATGATTTCAGCAGCTGAAGCCCTTCAGGGTAAAGCAGCCGGAGTTCAGGTAACAGCTCCCTCCGGTAAGCCAGGTGTTGGATTGGCTGTACGTGTTCGTGGTGCTACCTCTGTTATAGCTGGCAATGAACCACTTTATGTTATTGACGGCGTTCCGACAACTGATATTCAGGGTTTGAACCCTAATGACATTGCAACAATGACTGTTCTGAAAGATGCTTCTTCGGCATCGATTTATGGTGCCCGCGCAGCTAATGGCGTTGTTCTTATTACAACAAAAAGAGGTAAGGAAAGTGCACCTGTTGTTGCTTTTAACACCTATTATGGAATCTCAACACTCAGAAAACCTTTGGAAGTATTGCGTACAAAAGATTATAGAACCCTGATAGATGAGATTATACCAGGTAGTCTTGATCCTGCTGCAACCGGATATACTGATTGGGTAAATGAAGTATTTGGCACAGGTACCCACCAGTCATACCAACTGTCAGTTTCAGGTGGTTCTGAAAAATCACAGTATTATGTTTCAGCCGGATATCTGAGTGATGCCGGAATTATTGCTCCCGCTACTTTCGATCGATATACTGTACGATTAAACCTCGATAATCAGTTGAAACCATGGTTAAAAATGGGAACAAGCCTTAATGTATTGAGCATGAATACAAAAGATACACCCGACAATGCCAGTTCAGGCCGTGGTGGTGTTATTATGAGTGCTTTGAATACACCCCCTTTTCTTGGTATTTATAAAAAAGACGGTAGTGGTTGGTATGATCCAAACCCATTCCAGCCATCATGGGAAAACCCTGTTGCCTATATGGAAGGCCCGGATCAGCAATCAATTGATAATCATTTGATTGGTAATATTAATCTTGAAGCGACAATTATCAAAGGCCTGACTTTCAATACACGATTCGGTATAGAAGCAAATACCCACCAGTGGGATTACTATCTTGATCCTGTAAGTACAAGTTATGGCCGCAAAAACAATGGTATTGGCCGTTCTGATAAAAGAAACTATTCGACCTGGCTTTGGGAAAACACCTTGAATTATGTTCGTAATATTGGCAAGAATAATTTCAGTGTAATGGCCGGGAACAGTATGCAAAGCTATTTCAGTAATCAGACTTATCTGGAAGGAAATGATTTTCCCGAAGATATGACCGTTACTACACTGAATGCAGCAAATGTGGTGTCCGGCAGCACAGATGTTCAGCAATGGGCTCTCGCTTCTTTCTTTGGTCGTGCTACATATGATTACAATGGAAAGTATTATTTGACCATGAGTGTTCGACGCGATGGTAGCTCAAAACTTGCCAATCCATGGGGAACTATGCCTTCATTCTCAGCAGGTTGGAGAATGTCGTCTGAAAGTTTCATGAAAAATCTGGATATGATCGACGATCTTAAAATCCGCGGTGGTTTTGGTAAAACCGGAAATCAGGAAGGTATTCCAAATTATGCACGATATGGTTTAATCTCTTATTACCGGGGTGAAGTCACCAATCCATTATCAGGACCTTCAGCTGTGCAGGTTACTTATGGAAACCCTGACCTGAGATGGGAAACAACCGCGCAATCGAATATAGGATTCGACCTTTCAATGCTGAATTACCGATTGACGGTTAACTTTGATGCCTATATTAAAAAGACCAGTGATGTACTTTTAAATGTTCAGCTATCAAATTCATTGCCAATTACAACCATTCAGACGAATGCCGGAGCGATTGAAAATAAAGGAGTTGAGTTTAATATCAGCAGTGTAAATATTGATAAAAAACTGCGTTGGTTAACTGACTTCAATATGTCATTTAATAAAAACAATGTATTGTCTCTTGAATACACTGATGTGTATTATTTCGGTCCAATTTATAGTAATAATTCTAGTGTAGCCATTGTAAGAGAAGGTCTTGCACTCGGCACATTCTTTGGATATGTTTCCGAAGGAGTTGATCCTGAAACCGGAGATATTAAATACAAAGACGTAAATAACAATGGTATTTTCGATACGGGTGACCGCTCTGTAATTGGGTGCGCACAACCTAAATTTACTTTTGGTTTCACCAATAGCTTCTCTTATAAGAAGTTTGATCTGAATATTTTCTTCCAGGGCAGCTATGGAAATGATGTTTACAATGCTACACGTATTGATCTTGAAGGAATGTTTGATAGTAAAAACCAATCTGTTGCTGTATTGGATCGCTGGATGCAACCAGGAGATATTACCGATATTCCACGTGCTGTTGGTAATGGTAATGTTGACAATGTAAGGAATTCTTCCCGTTTTGTTGAAGATGGCTCTTACTTGCGTCTAAAGTCATTGACTTTATCATATAAGGCCATTGAAAATAATCCAAAAATAAAGGCAATTAAGAAGTTGTCAGTATATGTTACCGGACAGAATTTATTGACGCTCACCAAATACAGTGGTTTCGATCCTGAAGTAAATGCATTCGGAACAAGCGCTACGGAGATGGGTATCGATTACGGAACTTATCCTCAGGCAATTACAATGATTGTTGGTTTAAATGTTGAATTCTAAATCTTAAATCCAATGAAAAAGATACCATATATTATTATTGCTTTTATTACATTTCTAGGGATTCAGTCCTGTGAGAAATTTCTTGATGTGAACCCGACCTCTCAAAGTATTGCAATAGATAATTCGGCAGCTGACTCGGTTTTATACAAATCAGCAAGCGAAGTAGAGGCTGCTTTGGCAGGAGTTTATGCAGATTTCAGAAATGAGTACTTTGAGCTTGATTATTTTGTCAACGGCGATGCTCAATCAGATGATGC
>CAZVKW010000003.1:14149-18856 GCA_964627945.1 uncultured Lentimicrobiaceae bacterium | reverse complement strand
CAACTCTGGAACAACGAACAGGAAAACACTGCTGAATCAATTTTTGAAGTGAATTACGAAGGAACAAGCTCAAGTGGAAACTGGGGAGTTAGTATGTTTATTGGAAGGGATTGGAAGAAATTCAATATTCCTTCGAATGATCTTGTAGCTCTTTTTGAAAGTGAAGGTGATGAGATCAGGTTTGGTTCTTCTATTTTGTTTGGTGATGTTTCAGGTGTTTGGTCAGATAACAACTGGCCTCAGGACCATTATCCTTTTATCAATAAATACCGGAATAATTCAAGTCCAAGCAGCCAGAATTTTATTTTCTTGCGTTTGGCAGATATCATCCTGTTGAAAGCCGAAGCCTTGAACGAGCAAGGTGACCTTGCCGGCGCTGCTGAGCTCCTTAATCAGATTCGAACACGTGTCGGCTTACCCAATACAACGGCTTCGAATCAGGCTGATATGCGTCTGGCGATTGAAAAAGAGCGTCGTCTGGAGCTTGCATTTGAAGGTCATCGCTGGTTTGATCTCAAACGCACCGGTCGTGCCATTCAGGTATTATCAAATACAATCGGACCTGATGGAACTCCGTATGGATACGTTCTGAATGAAAATAAATTGCTTTGGCCTATTCCGCAAGCGGAATTAGACAAAAACACGAAGCTTATTCAAAATCCCGGTTATTAATAGCCAATTTTCAGGATGCTTTAATCCGGATTAACTGGGTTAAAGCATCCTATTTTTATGCTTATTTTTTTTATTATGAAGCTCTTAAAAACAAGGTATTTATTTACAATCAGTCTTGGCGCTGTTTTCTTTCTATTCGGATGCAAAGACGAAGGAACTTTACCTCCTGATCCTCCACCTGTTATAACTGATATTGGAAAGGCAAAAGTATGGCTCACCACCGGGGATCAGCTCAGATTATTAAACAAGGAAACTCAACTTCCTATCAGAGATTACCAATCTGGCAGTTTTTCGGTTATCACTATCGATACTACTGTTACTTATCAAAAAATCAGGGGATTTGGTGCGGCGATGACAGGCTCATCAGCCTATAATTTGAACAGTAAAATGAGTGCGACAACCAAAGAAACAGCACTTAAAATGCTATTCGATCCTGAAACCGGGATCGGAATTTCCTATATCCGGTTGACGATGGGAGCATCCGATTTTTCCTTATCTGATTTTTCGTACGATGATATGCCTCAGGGTCAATCAGATGAAGATTTGAGTGAATTTTCCCTTGATCAGGATATGGAAGATGTTGTTCCTGTGATGAAAGATGTACTTGCCATAAATCCTGATATCGGAATTATCGGATCACCCTGGAGTGCACCAGCCTGGATGAAAACAAACAACAATATGAAGGGGGGAAAACTGAAAACAGCTTCATATCCGGTTTATGCAAACTATTTTGTCAAATATATCGAGGCTATGCGTGCTGAAGGAATTCCTGTTTCTGCTGTTACCATTCAAAACGAACCTTTGTATTTCACTGCAGGGTATCCCTGCATGGAGATGCAGGCAGATGAACAGAATGAGTTTATTAAGAATCATTTAGGTCCTGCTTTCCTTGAAAATAGTCTTAATACTGAAATAGTTGTGTATGACCATAACTGGGATAATACCAATTATGCAATTTCGATCCTGAATGATGCAGAAACAAGGCAATATGTTACAGGTTCAGCTTTTCATGCGTATGGTGGTAATGTTTCAGCCATGAATACAGTTCATTCAGCACATCCGGATAAGGAACTTTTTTTTACAGAGATTTCGGGAGGCGACTGGGCCATTGATTTTAGCGATAATCTTCTCTGGAATATGAAGAATATTTTTATTGGCACAACAAAAAACTGGTCCTCGGTTGCGTTGTTGTGGAATCTTGTTCTGGATCAGAGCCATGGTCCATCCAACAACGGATGCAGCGATTGTAGAGGTGTAATAACCTATAATAATGCGTCAGGACAGCTTATCTACAATGAAGAGTATTATTCCATAGGTCATATGTCAAAGTTTGTCAGACCGGGCGCTTTGCGTGTTTCATCGCGTCCTGATCAATCCATCATGAATATGGATGTAGTTGCATTTATCAATACTGATAATTCGAAAGTACTTGTTTTGGCAAATTATAAAACAGAATTTCAAACTTTCACGGTCAAACAAGGAAAGAAACATTTTAATTATTCAATTGCTCCGGAATCGGTAGCAACAATTGTCTGGAATTAGATTTTCCTATAATAGAAAAGAGGTTGTCCCAATTCGGGACAACCTCTTTTCTATTGGTATTTGAAATTATCAGTGTTGAATAAGAATCTTCTTTGTTTCAACCGAACGATCAGATGCAATCGATAAGAAATACACTCCATTTGGAATGTCAGAGGTATTAATTATGATTTCTTTATTGTCATCTGTCAGAATCGTATTCTGAATGATTTCCATATTGAACCTGTCAGTAATTTTTAATATGTATGATCCGCTGGTTGTATCATCAAGTTTGACCGTAATATGTTGATTAGCAGGATTAGGATAAACACTATTTACAAGAGGCAGACAAATAAGATGAAATACTGCATTACTCATATCAGTTAGTGTAGCATCTAGCGTACTTGTGATTTTAACTTTGTAATCACCTAGAGGAGTTCCGGTTGTGTTCCAGACATAGGTAGATCCTACAACATCACTTGCAATATTGGAAACAAAAACTCCAGTACCTGTAACAAGATCAATGTCAACTGGTTCCGGGAAATTATCATCCCATGAAATGTAATAACTTAAAGTTTGGAACCAGTTTTCGCCACCATTAGGTTGAAGAACAGTTATTGTTCCACCTGCCGGAGTTACCTGAATTGCGAAATTATTATCACTTTCATCAAAAGTTCCTGAATCATTATGACTGGAAACTTTTATTGTATAGTCAGCACCTAATACCGTTCCGATCGGAATATCCCAAACATAAGTTGAACCTACTACATCGGTTGCGATTGTTGAACTCAATACACCTCCCTTGTATAATTTGATGTCCATTGTTCCGGAAACATCATCAATCCAGGAAATCAGATAAGAATATCCCCTAACCCATGTAATCCCGCTTACATTAGGTTGTAGAACAGTAATACTTCCTGAACCATTTGCTGTGATCGTAAAATTATTGTCACTATAATCTTCAATACTTCCATCCTCCTGACTTGAAACTCTTATTTTATAATCACTACCAGGAATTATTGAAGCATCGTTTGGAACCGACCAAACATAAGTTGTCCCAACAACATTTTCCGCCAGAACAGAATGAGAAACCCCACCTTTATATAATTTAATCTTGACATTGCCTGGAACGTTATCAATCCATGAAATTAAATAGGATGATCCTTTGATCCAGTTGATTCCGGGTATATTGGGTTGCAAAACTGTTATTAATTCTCCTGAACCGCTTGCCTGAATGCAAAAATCATGGTCACTGATATCATTGGTTGAGGTATCATCGTGGCTAATTACTTTTATTTTGTAATTTGAACCGGTTGTTGTTCCTATTGGTATAGGCCATAAATACGTTGAGCCAACAATATTGCTTGCAATTGTCAGTGTTTCAACCCCGCCCTTAAACAATTTAATATCAACTGCACCTATGACATCATCATTCCATGAGATTAGATAGGAATTCCCTCTAACCCAAGTGATTCCTGCCAAACTCGGCTGTAAAACAGTTATTGAACCTGAACCTGATGGAGTAATTGTAAAATAATGATCACTTTCATCTTTTAAATTAACATCTGTTGAACTGCTCACTTTAATTTTGAATTTATTCCCTAACGGAATATCTGATGCAATGTTCCAATGTAAAGATGATCCTTCAACATCGCTTGCCAGAAGTTTATCAGGAGTTGTGATTTTTAAGTTATTGAAATATATTCTCCGGTTATTATTCATGTCAGCCATATTTTCAGCAAGAAATCGAACTGCATCTGGAGCGCCGGAAATGACAATATTTTGGTCAAACGATTCTATACCATCCCGACCAACTCCATAAACATGCAAGGTATTTATTGAAAAATATTCAAAATGAAGTTTCATTACATTCACACCATAATTGTTAAACATAGGTGAACCGTTAATTGTAATTATATTCCCGCTTGTTAATTTAATATCGATTATTTTAGTGCCTGGGGAAGCTATCGATGTATATGCAGTATACAATTCAATTCCTTTACTTCCTGAACCCCCATTATCTGTTTTAAAGGCCAAATCAAAACTAAACGTACTGCCAACAAGCATAGGTGCTGAAAATGGTCTGTCGGTATAGATATGAGATGCTGGCGCCGATTCTAAATGAAACGAAGGGTTGTCCATTCCAATAATTCCTATCCCAGCCGGATTATCAACAATCCCACCTGTTGTACCTGAATATTCTACCAACCAAGGTTGAAATCCACTTCCCCCATTTGTGCCAGCACCCCACAGGCCACCTGCGTAACCAGCGTAAGAGGCGTTGTCTGAAGCAATTAAATCATCGTTTAACAACTCAATATTAGCTTTGCCTGGAACATTTTTTATCCAGGATAATAAATTTGTTGTTCCTTTTTTCCAAGTAATTCCAGGAATGTTAGGCTGTTCAACATGGATATAAGATCCAGATTCAGATGCAACTAGTGAAAATTCACTATTGCTTTCGTCAACATAGCAACCAGGACAAGCAGCACTTGATACCCGTATTTTATAATGGGT
>CAZVKW010000003.1:0-14049 GCA_964627945.1 uncultured Lentimicrobiaceae bacterium | reverse complement strand
AGGGATATTAAAGAATTACCCGCAGGAATATCTGTAAAGATTTTCCCATTTTATCAGGTATTCTTCCATTATTTAGATTTCAAAGTTGGTCATCTAAAGTAGATTCTCTCGATATTATTAATGTGTTTTAGCAATTACACCTTTGTAAATCAAAATTCAGTTTTAGGATATAAAAAAAGGCAGTCCCAAACTGGGACTGCCTTTTTTGTTTAATAAATTGTTGTATTTCAGTGTTGAATAAGGATCTTTTTAGTTTCAATTGATTTATCCGATGCGATTGTCAGGAAATATACACCATTTGGTAAATCAACTGTTGAGATGCGTAGTTCTTTCATGCCTTCAGAGTTTACAGTTTTAGTCATAACCTGCATATTAAACCTATCGGTTAATGATAAGGTAAAGTTATCGGTTGATAATTCATCAAACTTCACTGTAACAAAGTAATCTGCCGGATTCGGGTAAACTGAGATAAGAGGCAGACAAATAAGGTGGAATACAGCATTGCTCATATCAGTGAGCGTTGCTTCAAGCGTACTTGTGATTTTCACTTTATAATCACCACCTAAAGCAGGTATATGACCTGTAGTATTCCATACATAGGTTGATCCAACTACGTTTGTAGCGATTGAATATTTAAGGGTAACTCCATCACTTTCATATAAATCGATATTAACCGATTCCGGGAAATTATCATCCCATGATATCAGATAGCTGTTACCAATATACCAATACTCGCCACCGTTAGGTTGAAGAACAGTTATTGTTCCACCAGCAGGAGTAGCCTGAATGGAGAAATCAGCATCGCTCAGGTCAGCAGTAGATGCATCGTCGTGGCTAATTACTTTAATTTTATAATCAATTCCTAAGGTTGTTCCAATCGGAATATTCCAAACATAGGTTGTGCCAACAACATTTGTTGCTATGGTTAACACATCAACTCCGCCTTTAAATAATTTAATATCCACAGTACCTGTAACGTTATCTATCCAGGAAATAAGATAAGAATATCCTCTTACCCAGGTAATTCCAGTCACATTTGGTTGCAAGACAGTTATTGTACCAAATCCAGAAGCTGCAATAGAAAAATTGTTATCACTAAAATCTTCAATGCTTCCATCATCTGTACTTGAAACCCTAATTGTATAATCAATTCCAGATATTACAGAACCATCATTCGGTATAGTCCAAAGATAGGTTGTCCCAACAACATTTAATGCAAGAACTGAATGAACCACGCCACCTTTGTATAAACTAACTTTCACTGTTCCTGGAACATTGTCAATCCATGAAATCAGATAAGTAGAACCTTTGAGCCAGGTAATTCCCGTTGTGTTTGGTTGCTGAACAGTTATTGAAGTGCCAACAGCTGATGCTTGTATTGAGAAATTATTGTCACTTTCATCCAAAGTGCCAGCATCATCATGACTAATAACTCTAATTTTATAGTCATTTCCGATAGCAGTGAGAATATCGATAGGCCAGACATAGCATGAGCCAACAACATTGGTGGCAATAGTTGCGGTTTCAATGCCTCCTTTAAATAGTTTAATATCAACAGTCCCTGAAAGGTTATCGGACCATGAGATAAGGTAAGAATTGCCTCTAACCCAAGTGATCGCAGGTAAACTAGGTTGGATTACAGTTATCGTACCGGACCCGGCTGCCGCAATTTCAAAATTTACATCGCTTTCATCGCTGATACCAGCATCTACAGTGCTTATAACCTTTATTTTGTAATTAGTACCGGATAATATAGAACCATCGTTCAGGATTGTCCAAAGATAGGTTGAGCCCACAACACCGGTTGCAAGAGTTGAATGTAATATACCTCCCTTCCACAATTCAATCTTCACGGTCCCAGATACATTATCTGACCAGGATATTTGATACGTTGATCCTTTTTGCCAAATAATGCCAGCAATATTGGGTTGTTCTACATGAATGTAAGTTCCAGGAGCAGAATTTACAAGTGAAAAGTAATTATTACTTTCATCCATATAGCAGTCACCACATGCTGCACTTGAAACTTTAATTTTGTAATGTGTCCCTGCAGTGAATGTGCCCGGAGTGATTGTCCAACTATAGGTTGATCCCACTGCCGAAGCTACGATTGGAGTAACAACCGGTGGCCCAGGTATGGTATAGTCTAATAGATCGATTTTCGTTCCTAAAGTAAAGGTAGATGTCCAGGAAATAAGATATGTATTTCCAATAACCCATGAAATCCCAGGTTCATTTGGTTGGATTACCGAAACAATGGGCTGTCCAATTGCATTAAGATTTACAGCAAACAGAATGATTGCTATAAATGAAAAGAAACGTAATCGTAAAATTGTCTTCATGGTTTTTGTTATTTTATGTTTTGAATTGATTAATTTGATTCAAATTTATCTTATACCTAATTAGGTGATATCAATAATTATACCATAATTACTTAGATTAACTACGTAAGCTGATATTACTGGGAAAATTAGTTAATATTGATGAAGTATTTATTACGTAAAATTCCCAATTCTGAATCTTTTTTTCCCAATTTGAATTTATAAAAACTCCCCGCTCCTTAACTGAGTAAGAAGCGGGGAGCAGACTGTTTATTATGTTGTCAGATTTTCAGGTTTAATGCTGAACGATGACTTTATGGGTTATCACTGAATTATTGGATGTAAGTGTCAGAAAATAAACTCCATTGGATAACTCAGCAGTTGATAGATTAAATTCTTTCAAGCCAGTCGTGTTAATGATACGGTTTACTACCTGTAGATTAAATCTGTTAGTAATAGTCAGATTATAGTCAGCAGAAGCTACTTCGTCAAGTATGATGGTAACAGATTGATTTGCAGGATTTGGAAAAACGCCGGATACTGCAGGATCAACAATGGTGAAATAGTTGTTGCTCATATCAGTTGCCAGGCTATTTTCAACACTTGTAATTTTCACTTTGTAAAGAATACCAGCAGGATATGATCCTGTATTCGGGATTGTCCAAACAGTTGTTGAACCAGGAACATTGTCTTCTATCAATGTTGTTGTTGAAGTTGCATCATTTATCAATTCAATTTTCACATTTTCAGGGAAATTATTGTCCCATCCAATATAATAGCTGCTTCCCTTTACCCATGTTTCTCCTCCATTAGGCTGTAATACTTCAATTGTTCCACCCGGAGTATAATCAAAGATTGCAAATACATTAGCACTAACTCCAAAAACGGTCGGATCAGAATGATAATATACTTTTATTTTATAATCATTTGCTTCGGTAATTCCAATAGGGACATTCCATACATAAGTAGTTCCAACTACACTTGAAGCGATTAATGTTTCAGTGAAAGGAGCAAAATTGCGGTAATAGTATATATCAACAGGACCAGGAACATCATCAATCCATGATACAAGATAAGAAGAACCTCTTAGCCAAGTAATACCGGAAACATCAGGTTGTAAGATATCGATAGAGCTACCAGCAGGTGAGTCAGCAATGGTGAAGTTATTAAGACTTCTGCCATATTCACCACCGAATTCAACCTGAACCTTGTAAATTCCATTAGAATAAAGAAGCGGATCAATATACCAATAATAAGTTGAACCAGAAACACCAGATGCAATTGTTGCAACAGTGGCGTTTGTTCCCCCATTTAATAGTTTTATTGTAACAGTATTGTTTGGAACATTATCCGTCCATGAAATTACATATGTTGAACCTCTTACCCAGGTGATACCTGTGAGAGTTGGTTGTTCAATGACAATATTGGTCTGCACAGGGGCCAGTGAAATTTCAAAATAATGATCACTCAAGTCAATCACAGCATTATCTGTTGTGCTTGTAATCATTACTTTATACATGCTCCCTTCTGCTGTTCCTCCGGCAACTGTCCAATTGCATGTTGATCCAACAACAGAAGCGTTGATTGTTGCAATTGTTGCAGGGGTTACACCAAAATTCACAAGTTCAACTTTAACGGGTGAGTTTAAGTTGTCGGACCATGACACCAAATATGTTTCACCAATTGTAAACTGCATACCTGCATCACTTGGTTGTAATACAGTAATATCATAAGTATTGGTTGAAGCATCAATACGGAAATAATGATCACTATAATCGACAATGGTAGGATCAGCAATGCTGTATATCTTGATTTTCCAGAGATTACCCATGGCATGATTATTAGGGATCGTCCATGAGTAGGATGTTGTTCCATCAGCAACACTTGCTGCAAGCGTTTCAAAAAATGAACCATTGTAATAAAGGTCAATTTTAACAGGTCCAGGAACATTGTCAGTCCATGTTATGATATTTGTTGATCCTAAATTCCAACTGATACCCGGAACTGTAGGATAAGTTACATGCACATACTGTGTGATTTCGAAGTTAGCATTGCTTTGATCTGTAGTTAAATCTCCAGCGTCTGTCACTTCAATTTTATAATCTGTATCAGCATCAACGACATTAATGGTCCATGAATAAGGACTGGCCTGACCTGTAGCCAAAGTTGCAAGTTCTAGACCTGCTTTGAAAAGTTTAATCGTTGCATTAGATGTACCGCCTGTCCAAGTAATATTATGAGTGGATAGGTTAGCCCAAGCCTGTCCACCATTTGGTGAGGTTACGACTACCGGTTGTGTTATTCTGAAATTATTACTGCTAATATCAGTAGTAGCATCACCAATATCAGTAATTTTTACAGTGTAATCTAAGCCGGAGGCGAGTGCTCCGATTGACCAATTGTACGGACTTGTAACCCCGGATGCAATAATGCTGTTAAACACACCGCCTTTATATAACTCAATATTTGCAGTACCTGAGCCTTCATTCCATGTAATATTATGTGAAGTAGTTGTAGCCCAGATAATTCCGGCAACATCAGGTTGGGTTAAAACGATTGGCTGTGTTATTCTGAAATTATTACTGCTAATATCAGTTGTTGCATCGCCGATATCAGTGATTTTTACAGTATAATCCAAGCCGGATGCGAGTGCTCCGATTGTCCAATTGTACGGACTTGAAACCCCGGATGCAATAGTACTGTTGAACACACCACCTTTATATAACTCAATATTTGCAGTACCTGAGCCTTCATTCCATGTAATATTATGTGAAGTAGTTGTAGCCCAGATAATTCCGGCAACATCAGGTTGGGTTAAGATGATTGGTTGTGTAATTCTGAAGTTATTACTGCTAATATCAGTTGTTCCATCGCCTATATCAGTGATTTTTACACTATAATCTAAACCGGATGCGAGTGCTCCGATAGTCCAATTGTACGGACTTGTCACCCCGGATGCAATAATGCTGTTGAAGACACCACCTTTATATAACTCAATATTTGCTGTACCAGAACCTTCATTCCAAGTAATATTATGTGAAGTGGTTGTTGCCCAGATAATACCTGCGACATCAGGTTGGGTTAAAACGATTGGCTGTGTAATTCTGAAATCAGCGTTACTTACATCAGTTGAAGCATCACCTTCATCAATAACTTTAATGATGTAATCTAATCCATTTGGAGTTGCACCTATAGTCCATGAATAAGTATTTCCGGTAGCGCCTGTTGTAATATCAGTAATTTTAGTTGCAGTGTTACTATCCCATAGCTCGATCGTGACAGTACCTGATCCATCTGACCATGTAATATTATGGGTAGTACCAGTTGCCCAAGTTTCGCCACCGTTAGGAGATGAAACCGCAACTGATTCTGTAATTTCGAAATTCACATCACTCTCGTCATTAATTCCAGCATCGGCTACACTTGAAACTCTTACTTTATAGGTGTTACCCAATGTTTGAAAAACCGGAATAGGCCATGAATAGCTATTCCCTGCAACATTAGTCGCAATAGATGTGTATAATGTCCCATCAAATAAATCTATATCTACATTACCTGTTACATTATCAGTCCAATCGATCGTATGTAATGTACCTCTATTCCAGATAAGGGCGGTATTTGGTGTTGTAACATTTATTGATTGAGGTGTAATTGTGAATGTACCACTCTCAGAAACATCACCATCCTGTGTTAGTTTTATTTTGTAGTTAGATCCAGCAAGCAAACTATTACTGATTGACCATAAATAGGGACTTGTCCCATTAGGATTGATTGTAATAGTAGAATAGCTTGAACCATCCCAAAGTTCAATTAATACTGGTTCTACCTTAACGGTAGTCCAAGCAATATTTTGGTCAGTTCCTCCCAGCCAGGATTCACTACCAACAGGAGATGTAATGGTAATCTGCCCGATTGTATTGAAGCTTAAAGCGATTGTGAAAATCGCCAGCAACACAAGGTTTCGTAAGTGTAGAGTCATTTTCATATTGATTGTTTTAGATTGTTTCTATTTAGTTGTTAAAATTTGCTATATTATTGGGTAAGAATTATTTTCAGATATTTTGTTTGGCTGCCTGTATATAATCTTGCATAATACATACCAGCAGGTAAATTATTTGTTTCAACTTTAAATGAACTTTCTCCGGCCTTCATCCATCCATCATAAATGGCATTGATCTGAACGCCATTCATATTGTAGAGTCTCAAATCGATTTGGGTATCTTTTTCAGATTGAATAGAAATGGTGAAATCTCTTGTGGCAGGATTTGGGAATGCATTGAGGTTTAAAATACTGAATTCGAAAGGTTCTGGAATATCGGTCACAATTGTAAGATAACTGGCTTCAGCAAGATAACCAATGAATGTTTCACTGTAAATTCCAAAATAATAGGATAACTCCATCATTCCATCCTCACTATATGACCAGGTATCACCAAACCAATGAAAAAGATTGGCAGAAAGTGTATTTCCAAATTCATCATGTGAATAGGTTGTAAGCATAGTATTCACCCAATTATCTGATTGCCAATTCTCAATTAAGGCTGATTGAACACCTCCGTAAACGTTTTGAGTAAAATGCCCTCTTTCATTATTGGCCCAATTTCCATTGGTCCACAATTCGCTTAATGCAAGTTCAACAAAGCCATATTCATTATATGTGTAGGTTAGTTTTTCAAAATTTACCCAATTATCCGTTTCCCAAAACTGGCCGATATATTCAATAGGCTGATTAGAAGCATCATAGGTATAAGACTCTTTGTAGAAAAACTGCCAGGCATCTGTATTCCATAACTCGATGGTACCAATTAGCATATTGTTGTTTGAATCATAAGAATAGGTATATTGCTGTTCATTGATCCAATTGTCTATTTCCCAGCTTTGGCGAATTCCGGAAGTTAAATTCCCTGAATCATCATAAGTGTATAAATCGTAAAAAACATTTGACCAGTTATTATCCAACCATTCTTCTTTGAGCAAGGCAACTGGCTTACCTGAAACATTGTATGTATAGGTTTCCTGAGTTGAGTTTAGCCAGGAAGCACCATCCCAATTTTGACTTATTGAAGTTAATATATTATGATTAGTGGTATATGTATTGGTGATCCTGCTTTCAAAAACCCATGTATCAATTTGCCAAACACGGGTTTCTGTAACCAGAGGATTACCAACGCTATCATACGTTACAATAATGAAATATTTGTTAACCCATTCTTCGTTCTCCAATACTTTCAGAAATGTCATCTGACGTTCACCATTTGCTGAGTATAGGTAGGTATATTTTTTTGGATTTTCCTGTATTGAGTAAACAACCACTGTATCAGGAAAGTAATAGGTATTATCACGGTCCTTTTCGAACGGATGGAGGTTTTGAAGCCTTTTTAGATCAAAACGGATATTAAAGTTTTCAGGAAACAGACCTTGCTGGGAAAGTAAACTCTTTCCAGATTGGAAAGCCCGGATTTTTGTTAATTCAATCTCTGAAGTTTGAGCCTGTATACTAGCCCATCCTAAAAAAAGAAGGAAAATTAAAAAGTGTTCTATTAATCTGATTTGAATCCTCACGTTCTATTTGTTAAACTGTTAATTCAATTTTTGTTCGAAAAGCCTTTAATATTCTTACATTATTTCTACTATAAAAAGAAAGTATTATTAGCGGAAAAAAGTAGTCAATATTTATACCATATTTGAATGCGTATGCTAAAGTCTTCATAATGTGATTATGTATGAAAAATTAATATCAGAATATTGAAGACATAATTCCAAAAATGGGATAATAAAATCCCAATTGTGGAAAATTGAGTCAAAATACATTGAATTCTGGATTAACATATACGAATAAGTCATATTAAAAAAATGACATCGCTGTTTATCAATGCATTACAGAATTTCAGAATTCTCATTATTTAAAATCTCCATGAGCATGGATTTTCAAAATGGGAGTCAATTTCGTTTATACCCTGGATGATATTAAAAAAATGAGGCTGCTAAGCATATTAAATTAAGGTGTATGCCTGTTTAAATTGCTCAATTGAATGGATTTGTTTATCCATTACTCTTTCTTTTTCCCAAATTTGGACTGCAGGATTGCATAGATCATCGGCAGGAGGGAAATGAAAATAATTGAGAATACAACTATGGTAAAATTTTGCTTAACAACAGGGATGTTTCCAAACAAATAACCTGCAATTGAAAAGGAAACTACCCATAATATTCCACCAATAATATTGAAACTGAAAAACCTTCCGAAATGCATTTCACCTACACCGGCAACAAATGGCGCAAAAGTCCTGACAATTGGCATAAATCGCGCAATGATAATGGTCTTGCCACCGTGTTTTTCATAAAAACTATGCGTTTTCAACAGATGTTCTTTCTTGATAAATTTATAGTCACGTTCATACACTTTATGACCAAGAAATTTACCAAATGAGTAGTTGGCACTGTCACCAAGTATTGCAGCAATGCATAATACCAGAATTAAAACAGTGATATTGATAGGGTTGCCATCCATGGCCGCAATTGCTCCGGCAGCAAATAGCAAAGAATCTCCCGGTAAAAACGGTGTTACTACCAGGCCTGTTTCTGCAAATATGATTAGGAATAGAATAAGATATGTCCAAATCTTATAATTTGATACGATTTCGAAGAGATGCTTGTCGATATGTAAAACAAAATCAATTGCATATTGAAGGAATTCCATAATTTGGATTTTTTAATAGATGAATGTTTGTGCAAAAGTAAGCATTCCCTTGATGACAGAACTTATGCAGAAGATTTTGAGTAAGTTCAATTTAAAATTTAAATCTTGTGTTATTGATAATGAAACTACTTATCTAATTATTGAAATGTTTATCTTGCAGATTCATAACGACTTAAAGAAAATGAACATCTCATTTTTAAGTATATCCCGTAATTGCCTGCAGGTCTCCAGATTTAGCTCTTTAGAACCAGAATAAATCTCAGGAAGTAAGATTTCATATGCCTCTTTGACTTCGCTTTGATCCTCTTTATCAATTCTGGTTGGAATGGGATTTACTGTAATATAAATGTGATGATCAAAATCAGTATTTATGCTTGTGGTTATATAAGCAATCTGCTCAAATGTGTGTTGGAGGAATGATTCTTCCATCAGCCGGAAAATAGGAGAACTGCTTTCATACATGCAATTCTTTCCTGAAATAAAAATATCAAGATCGGATTTAAAGGATTTTAAAAAGGAGGCTGCAATCTGGTTCTGGCAATCAGGCAGGAAGGAAGTAATCAGTATCTTCATCATATTTTGTGAGATTCAAATTGAATTTCATAAAAAATGTTCACTTGGTTTTAAAACAGCTAATTTCCCCAAAATATTTTGATGCTTAATGAAATTCACAACAAACATAGAATATAACATATTCTTAAACAAGAAAATTGAAGTTCAGATACTAAGAGATTTTTTCATACGTTTGTGCTGTATCCAATAAGTCTGACTAATCTCTATTTCTGTGAATCGCTTCTACTTCAATATTTTACTTCTCACTTCACTTACTTGTTCTAGTTTTGTACTACATGCACAAATTGGCGGAAGAGGTGTTTACGATTTTCTCGATGCATCGGGTTCAGCACGTATTGCTGCTCTGGGTGGTACCCTTGTACCTATAGATGATCATGATTTGCAGCTAACAGCTTTTAATCCTGCCTTGATTAACCCTGAAATGCACAATAAACTCAGTTTATCGTATGTTGATTTTTTTTCTGATATCAATTTTGGATCAGTTCAGTATTCGCGTTCTTATGATAAATTAGGAAGCTTTGCAGCAGGAATTCAATACAATCATTACGGAAGTTTTGATTATACAGATGAAACAGGACAGGTCTCGGGAGAATTTAACGTATCAGACTATGCATTTTCATTGGGTTGGGGACGCCAATTGGACTCAAATTTTAGTATCGGAGCCAATTTGAAATTTGTTGGTTCTCAATACGAATCATATCATGGTTTTGGTATTGCTGTGGATGTTGCCGGTAATTATCTAACAAAATCTGGATGGATGTTATCGCTAACAGCCAGAAATATCGGAACAGAGCTTGTATCTATGCTTCCTGAAGAGAATAATATGATGCCTTTTAGTATGCAATTCGGAGTTTCAAAAAGACTTGATCATGTTCCATTGCGTTTCATGTTTGTGTACGATCAGATTCAGAAGTGGGATCTTTCATATACTGAGGACAACAATGTGAATGGTAATGTTGATCCAATAACTGGTCTTCCAAATGAGAAAAATGGATTTGAGGCTTTTGGGGATAATCTGATGCGTCATCTTGTAATTGGTTCCGAACTGTACATAGGAAAAAATCTTGTTTTACGGGGTAGTTATAATTATCGGCGTAGGCAGGAATTACAGATTCCCGATAGAGTTGGTATGGTAGGATTTGCCTGGGGTTTAGGAATCAGGATTTCAAAGTTCCAGATTAACTATAGCCGATCTACCTACCATGTTGTAGGATCTCCTAATTATCTGACGCTGAATATTAATCTGGATCAGTTTAAAAAATAACCAGTCAGGTTCTCAAATGTTTTTACAAAGACTGCAACTAAATCAGTTTAAAAATTGCTTAAACGCAGATCTGGTTTTTTCACCAAAAATTAATTGTTTTGTTGGTAATAACGGGGCAGGAAAAACGAATATTCTTGATGCCGTCTATTATCTTTCTTTCTGTAAAAGCTATTTTAATCCTACTGATCAGCAGAATATTATGCACGAGAAAGAGTTTTTCGGAATTCATGGTACATATTTTCGCAACGGGAACGAGCCTGATCAGGTGAGTTGTGTTCAAAAGAAAAATGTCAAGAAATCATTTCGTTTTAATAAAAAGGAATATGAGCGTCTGGCAGATCATATTGGTAAATTCCCTTTGGTTATGATTTCGCCTTATGATCGTGATCTGATTAATGAAGGAAGTGATGTGCGCCGAAAGTTTATCGACGGGGTAATTTCTCAGTTTGATCCGGTTTATCTTGATGAGCTTATTACATACAATAAGGCCCTTTTGCAACGGAATACACTTTTGAAACAGTTTGCCGAAAACAGGTATTTTGATCAGGATTTATTGACTATATGGGATACACAACTCGTTCGTTCCGGAGGTATCATTCATGAAAAAAGAAAATCAATTCTGGTATCCTTTTTACCATTGTTTAACCATTACTATCGAATAGTTTCAAATCAGGGCGAAACTGTTGATATTCAGTATGATTCAGATTTGCATGACAAGGATATGCACAATTTATTAATTAATTGTCAAACCGTTGACCGTCAGGCACGCTATACAACAAAAGGTATTCATAAAGATGAACTTGTGTTTTTGATAGATGGTTATCAACTTAAGAGATTTGGTTCTCAGGGTCAGCAAAAATCATTTGTCATTGCCATTAAACTTGCCCAGTTTGAATATACCCGACAATTAATGAATTACAAACCGATATTGTTGTTTGATGATATTTTTGATAAACTTGATGACCAAAGAGTTGAACAATTGATCAATCTGGTTGGAGAAGACAGTTTCGGTCAGGTTTTTATCACCGATACCCAATTGCATCGTATAGAACTATTATTTCAACACACATCTATTCATCACAAAATTTTTAGAGTTCATTCAGGTGTTGTTGACGAAAATGTTAATTCTGTATCATGACAAACAGGCATGAATTTCCCCTTTCTGAAGCTATTTCCGAAATGCTGAAAGCCTATAAACTGGATGGTAAGTTATTGCAGGTAAAGGCCATAGAATCCTGGCCAAGAGTAGTAGGACCGGTGATTGCTAGGCACACAGTGCACATTCAGATTGAGCGGAAAACACTTTTCGTAAGGCTCGATTCAGATGTGTTAAGAAATGAACTTTTATATGCTAAATCATTGATTATTAAAAATATAAATAAGGAAGTTAATTCTGATCTTATCTCCGAGATTGTCTTCAGTTAAAACTCTTTATCCATCGTTTACCTTGAAGCATTCATTTGCTTACCAATAGACAATCAATAATTTAGCGTGTATTTTCAATGCCTTCACTGTTTTTTACGATACCTTTTCGTACTTTTGCAAACAAAAAATTAATATATGGCATCCACAGCAGATTTTAGAAACGGATTGATTATCGATTTCAATAATGATTTATACGCAATTGTTGAATTTCAACATGTTAAACCAGGTAAGGGAGCAGCTTTCGTAAGAACGAAATTACGTAACCTGAAGACTGGTAAAATATTGCCTAATACCTTTCCTGCAGGCTCGAAAATTACGATCCAAAGGGTAGAGCGTCGCCCAATGCAATATCTTTATCAGGATGGGGATGATTTTTACTTTATGAATACAGAGACTTTTGAACAAATCATGGTTCCTAAAGATTTGATTGATGCTCCTCAATTTTTGAAAGAGGGTGAAAGAGCTGATATAATGTATCATACAGAGACAGAATCTGTTCTAACATGCGAATTACCCATCACTGTCAGTTTGTTAGTGACATACACCGAGCCGGGTGAAAGAGGAAATACAGCAACCAATGCCATGAAAGAAGCAACTGTTGAAACCGGAGCAATCGTTCGTGTGCCACTTTTTATCAATATTGGTGATAAAATCAAAATCGACACCAAAGCTGGAGTTTATTCAGAACGTGTTAAAGAATAGTCTGATTGTAAGATACTTATAACTAGTTTTTATGAAGTTTGAACCAGTCCTGCGACTAAAAGAACTTGCATCCTTTGTTGGAGGTGAGTTTGAAGGAGATGCTGACTTTATCATCAGTGGATTAAATGAAATTCACATGGTTGAACCAGGTGATGTGACATTTGTCGATCATCCAAAATATTATGATAAAGCACTTAATTCAGCAGCTACTACCATCATTATCAATAAAAAAGTTGATTGTCCGGATGGAAAAGCACTGATATTTCATGAAAAGCCTTTTGATGCTTTCATTGATATTATTAGAAAATACAGGCCATTTGTTCAATCATACGTTAATATAAGTCCATCAGCCACAATCGGTGAAGGGACGGTGATTCAGCCAGGTGCTTTTATTGGTAATCATGTCGTAATAGGGAAGAATTGTGTCATCCATTCAAATGCGAGCATTTATGATCACTGCATTCTTGGGGATGAAGTTGTAGTGCATGCCAACTCTGTTCTTGGTGCGGATGCTTTTTATTTTCAGCGTCGGCCTGAAGGATACAAAAAATTTGAGTCATGTGGTAATGTCATTCTGGGCAACAGGGTAGAGGTAGGTGCTCTTTGTACGATTGATCGGGGTGTAACCGGAGATACTATTATTTCTGATGGAACCAAACTCGACAATCATTGTCAGATTGGCCATGATACATATATTGGCAAGAATTGCCTGATTGGCTCTCATGCTGCTATTGCCGGAGTCACCCGTATTGAAGATGATGTAATACTTTGGGGGCGCGTTGCCGTTAACAAAGATCTGGTTATCGGTAAAGGGGCCGTCATTTTGGCCACTTCAGCTGTGGATAAAACTCTTGAAGGTGGTAAAACATATTTTGGTACTCCTGCAGAGGATGTCAGAAAGAAGTGGCGTGAACTAGCATCCATCAGACAGTTACCTGAACTGTTAACAGAATTTCATAAGATGAAACGCTAGATTTTTTCTGCTTCTAATGAAGTTTCTGACTTTTCCGCAGACTTGATTTCGGTCTTGTCGGCATAGAATACATCCATTACTACAAGGATGG
>CAZVKW010000002.1:56720-73962 GCA_964627945.1 uncultured Lentimicrobiaceae bacterium | reverse complement strand
ACCACGTTGATAGGCTACAGGTGTAAAGACAGTAATGTCAAAGCCGAGTAGTACTAATTACCCGTAAGCTTTCTTCAATTAAAGCGATTAAAAAGCGATATCTTTCGCGCTTTGCGCTTCTATTATTTATTTCTTAACTCAAAACCTCCTTTCATTATCGTCTAAAGGTATTAAATGCTTTTAGGTGACTATTGCGGCAGTGTCCACCTCTTCCCATTCCGAACAGAGAAGTTAAGCCTGCCTGCGCCAATGATACTGCAGTTAAATGTGGGAAAGTAGGTCGTCGCCAAATTATAACAAAAACCCCCAGCCTATACGGTTTTGGGGGTTTTTTGGGTTTAATAAGTTCCGTTTAACACCTCTCCCGGCTGAGAGATAGAGAAATTAGGCAAAAAGAAATTCGATTTCTTTCAGATCACACTGTACGTGCATCCCTTCCTTCTTTTCAAGAAGTAACTGACCATAGCCGTTTACTCCCAAAATTCTTGCCTCAACTGACTCACCTCGGTATTTGTATACAGACCAGGTTTCAAATCTAAATAGTCTGCTCAGATATTCAAAACTGATAAAGTGATGTAAATCAACATCTTTAAGTTGACTTAAACGGTCGTTTACAGATAACAAAACATTTTCGAGCAAGGAAGTGAGGTCGAATTCTTTTTGAGTGATTTGTGTCATGGATACCGGATTAGGCAAATCCATAGGAAAATCATGTTGATTTACATTTATTCCAATACCAATGATACTTAGCTCTATTGTATTTCCGTTGATAATATGCGTAATGAGCATACCTCCGAGCTTTTGATTTCGGTAGTATATGTCATTTGGCCATTTGATCTTTAGTAATTCACTGTCAAGATATAATGCCAGACTGTCAGTTACAGCAAGTGAAACAGCTTTTGTAAGCATAAACTGCTGACTGGGATGCAGGTTGTCAGGTTTCACTGCGAGCGAAAATAATAGATTTTTCCCTTCTTCACTATGCCATACATTTTGGTCTATCCCACGTCCTGATTGTTGAAAATCAGTTACATATACTGTATTTAATTGAAGTGAACCAGCTGAATAATCTTCCTGCATTTTGAGATTGGTTGATTCCAGTTGTTTAAAAGAGATAATGTCGAATGTCTTATTCATAAGGAACAGTTTCGCTAGTCAATTGTTGGTTAAAAGTAGTATATCCCGACATGTCTTGCAATCAGAAGATCAAATACTTTTCGATACCTTATGAACAAGTTTAAGCCAGACTGAACATTTAATTGGTTAATTTTGTTTGATTATTCTGAACTGATTTGCATGCGAAAACAAAAAAAAACCGAACCGTCATCTGAACTTCTGGCATGGATTGTAAAAACGATGCAGGAAAAGAAGGGAAATGCTATTGTTAGTCTGAATCTGAAAAAGATTAGCAATGCGGTTACGGATTATTTTGTGATCTGTCATGCCGATTCACGAACACAGGTTGATGCTATTGCTGACAATATTATGGATGTACTCAGTCATGAATTGGCTGTTAAGCCATATCATTATGAAGGATTTGAAAATTCGGAATGGATTTTGATAGACTATGTGGATGTAGTTGTTCACGTATTTCTTACCCCCATCAGGGCATTCTATCAATTAGAAGATCTATGGGCTGATGCAGAGGTAGTTAACCACGAAGAATAAATTATTTTTATTAAAATACTGAAATAACCGGTAACGGAAGCGAATGAAAGAAGAACAAAATGACAGTCCGAAGCGGACAGGAAAACCAACTGATAATAATAAACCCAAATTTAATTTTTACTGGATCTACGGTATTCTTGCCGTTGTGTTTATCGGACTTCAATTGATGAATTTTGATTCGGTTACTGAATCAATCGAAAAGGGAAAATTAATTGAAATGCTCCAGCAGCAGGACGTTCTCAAGATTGATCTTGTTAACCGTGAGATAGCAGAAATATTCCTCAAACCTGAAAGCAAGACAAAATACAAAAAGGAAGAAAAAAGTGGCGGCCTTACCAGTAATATTGGTGGACCCAAACCGGATTTTACTTTTCAGATCGGATCCGTCGAACAATTTGAGACTGATGTTCAAAAAGCCCAGGAAGGTAAAACTCCAATTATTTATGTGAATAATGTGAACCGACGTAACTGGGGCGGAGAAATTCTTGGCTGGATTTTGCCTATTGCCCTGTTGGTGGGAGTCTGGTTCTTCATCATGCGGATGATGAGTCGAGGAGGCGGTGGACCTGGTGGTCAGATATTCAATATCGGGAAATCAAAGGCCCAGCTTTTCGATAAAAATACAACCGTTAGTATTACTTTTAAGGATGTTGCCGGACTCGAAGAAGCCAAAGTTGAAATCATTGAGATAGTTGATTTTCTGCGTAATCCCGAAAAATATACCAAACTGGGCGGCAAAATTCCTAAAGGCGTTTTGCTTGTAGGCCCTCCCGGTACTGGTAAAACCTTATTGGCCAAATCGGTGGCAGGCGAAGCACATGTTCCTTTTTTCTCTATATCAGGCTCCGATTTTGTCGAAATGTTTGTCGGTGTAGGTGCTTCACGTGTACGTGATTTGTTCAAGCAGGCAAAGGAAAAATCACCTTGTATCATATTTATTGATGAAATCGATGCGATTGGTCGTGCAAGAGGTAAAAACCTGGCGACTGGTGGTAATGATGAACGTGAAAATACACTCAATCAATTGCTTACTGAAATGGACGGTTTTGGTACCAATTCAGGGGTAATTGTCCTTGCGGCTACAAACCGAGCTGATATTCTCGACCGTGCTCTCATGCGTGCCGGACGTTTCGATCGTCAGATTTATGTTGAATTGCCTGATCTTGAGGGACGTAAAGAAATATTTGAGGTGCATATGCGTCCTTTGAAGCTTGATACTTCAGTTGATAAGGAATTTCTTGCAAAACAAACTCCTGGATTTTCTGGTGCTGATATCGCAAATGTTTGTAACGAAGCAGCATTGATTGCGGCCCGTCATGGCGGTGAAGTGATCGGTAAACAAGATTTTATGGATGCGATTGACCGCATCGTGGGTGGATTGGAAAAGAAAAACAAAATCATTTCTGTTTCAGAAAAGAAAGTAATCGCTTTCCACGAAGCTGGACATGCCTCTGTAAGCTGGTTGCTCGAACATGCGCATCCATTGGTGAAAGTGACGATTATCCCTCGTGGGAAGTCACTGGGAGCTGCTTGGTATCTTCCTGAAGAACGTCAGATTACCACTTATGAGCAAATGATGGACGAAATTACAGCTGCCTTGGCAGGTCGTGCTGCTGAACAGGTTGTTTTCGGTAAAATCTCTACCGGAGCCTTAAATGATCTGGAAAAAGTGACCAAGCAGGCTTTTGCAATGGTTACTTACTATGGTCTGAGCAAGAAAATCGGGAATGTTAGTTTCTACGACTCATCAGGCCAACAGGAATTTGCATTTAGTAAGCCCTTTAGCGAAAAAACAAATCAAGTGATTGATGCAGAAATCAGTGAGATCATCGAAGGTGCTTATCAAAAAGCCCTGAAGATTTTGACTGAGCATCGAGAAGGCTTAGAAACCCTTGCAAATCAACTGCTTGAGCGCGAAGTAATTTTTGGTGAAGATCTGGAATCTATTTTCGGAAAACGACCATGGGCCAAAGAAGAAATGATGGTCAGGGCACATATTGAATCTTCAGTTGCTCCTGTAACGGAACCCGCTGATTCTAAGGAAAATCCTGAAAGTAATGTTTCGAATACACTTTCTGTGTAAATTAGCCCTGTTTTGCAAATCATAAAACGATGAAAGAAAGTACACACCGGGAGCAAATTCTTACGAAAGTGCGTAATGCATTGATTGAGAAGACTGAAAATGCATATTCGGATATCGATCTTTCATCTGATGTGATGCACAAGCTTGATGATGAAGAAGGTTTGGAAGTTATTTTTGCCAGTGAACTGATAGCCTTAGGAGGTAATTTCCTCTATTGTGAAAATGAAAAAGCCTTTCTGGATGATCTGAAAGCATTGATGTCAGAGAAAAACTGGCCATCTCTCTGGTGTGTCAGCAAGCGTTTGAATTCTTTTCTTGAGGCAGGGCATGTCCCTCTTCAAACCGATGTTACATCGATTGAAAACAGCCCTGTGGTCGGAATAACAACTTGTGAGAAACTTATCGCGCGTACAGGCAGCGTTGTGGTGTCAGAAAACAACAGTGGAACACGCAGTGCGTTTGCATTCCCTGATATTCATCTGGTGCTGGCATTTACTTCTCAGGTAGTACCAACATTGAAGGTCGCTTTGCAGGAACTGAAAGCTAAATATACTGAAGGTTTGCCTTCACAGATTACTGTCATTACAGGAGCTAGCCGGACTGCCGATATCGAGAAAACACTTGTGATGGGTGCTCATGGTCCAAAAGAGATATATGTTTTTTTGGTTGACGATTTGTAAGTATTAGAAATCAGAGGTTTAATTGTTTTGTCATGAAAACCTGTCAGACGCTGCTATTAATTTTTCTTTTTCTGATCGTTACAGCTTGTTCAGAAAAGAATCTGGAAAAGAATTCTGAAGGTGCAATCAGCCTGAACATCCAACATACAATTGAAAATATTCCTTTTATAAAAGATCAGTTCCTGTATACCAATAAAGCCGGGAATATGTATATGATCAGTGATATTCAGTGGTTTATGTCGGATATCACATTAACAATGACTGATGGGACCATCGTGCGGCCTGATTCAAGCCAAAAGTATATTTATATCGATACAGAATTGCCAGAGACCTGGCAAATAAAATTCAAACATATTCCTGATGGTCAATATCAGGCAATCAGTTTCACTTTTGGATTAGATGAAAAACACAATACCTCCTATCGTTTTGTAAACCCGCCTGAATCTTATATGTTCTGGCCGGAGTATCTGGGAGGTGGTTACCATTATATGAAACTAAACGGAAAGTGGATTGATCCTGAAGGATTGGAGGTTCCCTTTAATTTCCATCTGGGAATAGGACAACTTCCTGTTGAAAATCGCTCAACATCAACTAATTACTTCCATTTTGGAAAGGTTGGTGAATATGCACATTGTGAAGGATTTACTCCTCCTTTGGCTTTACCGGATGTGTTGACTTTTGTTCAGAACTATTTCTCTGTTTCTCATAATATCAGTTTTGAAGTGCTCCCTGAAATGAATACGGATATAATTCTGGAAATGCAGGCTGATCAATGGTTTGATGCAACAATAGCATACAATCACAATGAATGGGGAGGAAGTGTGATGCAACAACAGAAAGTGCAGGAGATAGCACGCGAAAACGGGAAGTCTGTTTTTGTCTTTCGTCGCTAAGCATCTGGTTGTATGAGGTTCCGTTTTTTATTCATGATTCTTTTATCGCTTGTCGGTCTGATTTCTTCCTGTAAAGATAAAACCGAAAAGTATCAGCCTACACCATATACAATTGAGGTTCCTTTTCCATTTCCTACTGAACTCCAGATACCTGAAGATAACCCACTTACAGTTGAAGGAATTGCTTTGGGTCGGTATTTATTTTATGACGGCCGTTTAAGTGGGAGAACGCATCCTGATTCATTGATGTCGTGCGGAACCTGCCATATTCAGCAAAATAGTTTTGAAGCCGGGATCAATCATCCTGTTTTTACGGGCGGATATGTTCACGGAATCAATGGAGAACAAACACAGCATATCATGTTGCCTTTGGTTAATCTTGTATGGAATGGCCAGGGTTTCGGCTGGAGTGGCTTTCTATATCCAGACAATCCGGATGAGAATTTCCGGGGAATCGAAGATTTTGTCAGAATTGCAGTATTGGCAAAAGATGAAATGATGGGTGATACTTTACAGGTAGCTCTTCTCTTTCAGCAAATTGAAGGTTATCCAGAATTGTTTGCCAAAGCATTCGGATCCGAAAAAGTTTCTTTTATACGAATTGAAAAGGCGATTGCACAGTTTGTCCGTTCACTTGTTTCGACAAACTCAAGGTTTGATAAATATATGCGGGGCGAAATACAGCTTACACCCGCTGAATTGAATGGATATGTTTTATTCACCACCGAGCAGGGGGCAGACTGTTTTCATTGTCATGGGGGATCTGCTAATCCATTGTTTACGAATTATTTGTACTATAATAACGGAAAAGATTCCGTTTTTACTGATCCGGGTGATCATTTTTCAGTTTCTGGTGAATTGTCAGACAAAGGTGCGTACAAAGTTCCAACTCTAAGGAATATAGCCTTAACGGGTCCCTATATGCATGATGGTCGTTTTAAAACTCTGGATGAAGTGATCGATTTTTATTCAGAAGGAGTAATTCTGGCTCCTTTAACAGATCCTCTTATGCATCATGCCATAACAGGAGGTGTGAGACTTACTTCTGCAGAAAAGGCTGATTTAAAAGCTTTTATTCTGAGTTTGCAGGATGATGAATTTCTTTCAGATCCCAGGTTTTCAGCACCGCAAAGATTTCCTGACGATTTATAGTTCTGATGTAAGATTGCGGTCATAATTTTGATATTTTTACGGTTTAAGCGAAAAGTGTTGTATGATGTACAGAAAAATACTGGCTGTTTTATCAGGAATTGTTTTAGGAATGTTGGTGATCGGACTGGTAGAGTCTATTGGCCATCGTTTGTTTCCAGTTCCTCAGGAGATAGCTCAGGCTTATGAAAATCAGGATACTGAAACCTTATTGGCGCTGATCTCACCAAAAATGCTTCTTTTCGTATTGTTGGCTTATATTTCCGGCTCTTTTGTAGCAGGACTTATTACTGTCTGGATTGGCAGAAGCAAGGAATTAAGTTTAATCACAGGCCTGGTCTTAATGCTTGGTGGAGCAATCACTGTATTCATGATTCCGCATCCTGTTTGGTTTATACTTTTAAGTCTGTCTGTTTATATCCCGTTTTCCATGCTTGGTGGCTGGCTGATATTGAAACTCTTTCCTGAAACACCTGAAAATCTCTGATATATGAAAAAAAACTTTCTTGTTTTATTTGTAAGCATTTTGTTTACAATGAGTTATGTGTTTGCTGAAGGAAATGCAAATTCGATTGTTTCCAAAAGCACAATCCAATCTGTGATTGAAAAACTGAAATCAACGTCTGAGCCTGATCAATTTGCAAGAATTGAAGCGGGAGTTCAGCAAGCAGCCACTTTCTGGACAGCCGGCGATGGTTCCGAAGCAGATTTCGTGCTGATGTGTGAAACATATTCTTCCAAAACTGCTGCCGAACGAAAAGAAATGTTCTTTAGAATGCAGGACAATTTGGAATTGCTTTTTGGCTGCTATAATATGATCAGTGTAGGATTTAAAATTCCGTTGCATGTTGATGAGGGTGATATATTACCGATTGACCGCATTTTTGGAGGTTTCGCTCCTGAATCCCATTTCGGAGAAGATATGTTCGCAAATCAGATTGCCTTCATCACAATTCTGAACTTTCCATTCTATTCATTGAAAGAAAAAACTGAAAATGCTGATAAATGGACCCGCCTCGACTGGGCTTATGCCCGGATGGGGGATCTTTATAAATCACGTGTTCCGGCTGATGTCTTGCAGGAATACGCGCAAAAGACATCCGATGCAGATGGTTATATTGCCGATTACAATATTATAATGGGAAATCTGATTGGTAAGGATGGAAAGACGCATTTTCCTGCTGACATGAAACTGATTACCCATTGGGGCCTTCGCGACGAGTTGAAATCTCATTATGCATCCAAAGAAGGACTCGACAGACAGGCAATGATTTATGAAGTGATGCTGCATATCATTCGGCAGGATATTCCGGCTTCTGTTATCAATAACTCTGATTATCAATGGAATCCATATTCAAACAAGGTTTTTGAAAAAGGTAAGGAAATTGCTTTTGTTCCCGAGAACAACAAGAGATATGAAACACTATTGAGTTTGTTCAACGCAAATAAGGCTATTGATGCGTATTCTCCCCATTTTCCGGATTATATTCAGCGGAAATTTAACGATGAAATGGAAATTCCGGTCGAAGATGTCGAGAAGATTTTCAAAGAAGTTCTCACTTGTCCGGAGTTAAAAGGAGTTGCAAAAGTGATTGAAAACAGACTTGGCCGGAAATTACAGCCATGGGATATTTGGTATGATGGTTTTAAAACACGTTCAACACTGGATATCAATAAGATAAATGCAGTTCTGAAGGAAAAGTATCCAAACAGGGATGCGGTTGAAGCGGATCTTCCGAACATTTTGAAAACATTTGGATTCAATTCTGACTCAGCCAGAATTATTACCTCACATATCAGGGTGGATGCATCACGTGGAGCTGGTCATGCCTGGGGAGCGATGATGAAATCTGATAAAGCCCGACTTCGTACGCGAATTGCAGCTGATGGAATGGATTATAAAGGCTACAATATTGCGGTTCATGAATTCGGACACAATGTGGAGCAAACGATTTCGCTGCAGAATGTGGATTATTATATGCTGAATGGCGTGCCAAATACTTCATTTACAGAAGCTCTTGCTTTTGTGTTTCAGGCGCGTGACCTTGAACTTCTTGGGATGGAGCAGAATAATGACATGAAAATGAATCTCGAAGCGCTTGATAATCTTTGGTCTAATGCCGAAATCATGGGTGTATCATTGGTAGATATCGCAGTCTGGCGTTGGATGTATGCGCATCCTGATGCAACTTCTGCTGAATTAAAACAAGCTGTGATCAGCATCGCAACAGAAACGTGGAATTTGTATTTCGCTCCTGTTTTCGGAATCAAAGACAGTCCGATACTGGCAATATATTCGCATATGATCGACAGTCCATTGTATCTTTCGGCCTATCCTATTGGCCAGTTGATCGAGTTCCAGTTTGGAAACTATATCGCCGGAAAGGATTTCTCGACTGAAATTTATCGCTCTTTCAAGCAAGGTAGATTAATTCCGCAACAATGGATGAAAGGTGCTGTTGGAAGTGAAATTTCGGCTCAACCTGCTATTGATGCAGCAGCAGCTGCGATTGAAGCTGTTAAGAAACAGAAATAGGACAATACAATATCTAAATTTCTGCACATAAAAAAAGGTCACATTTTGAGATGTGACCTTTTTATTTCAATAATCCGGATTATTTATTCCTTTTCGCGGGTTTTGCTGTAACCTTTCATGATACCGCGGGTTGAATTGGCAATAAAGTTGAGAATTTCATCACGGTCAGGAGAAACTGGCATATTTGCTTCGATGTAACTGATTGATTGTGTTACGTTTTTGCCCTTAAGATACAAAATCCTGTAAATATCCTGAATGGCATTGATGCGATCTTCGCTGAATCCGCGACGACGCAAACCAATTGAATTAACACCAACATAGGATAATGGTTCACGACCAGCCTTGGTGAAAGGGGGAACATCCTTGCGTGCCAGTCCGCCGCCTGAAATCATAGCATGGGCCCCGATCTGAACAAACTGATGAACAGCCGAAAGTCCGCCAAAAATTGCCCAGTCGTCGATACGGATATGACCGGCAAGATTACATGCATTGCCTAGAATCACATTATTTCCGATGATACAATCATGTGCAATGTGAACATAAGCCATTAATAAACAGTTGTTTCCAACAACAGTTTCCCAGCTTGCCTTGGTGCCACGATTGATCGTCACAAATTCACGGATTGTAGTGTTATCACCAATTCTCACGATAGTGTCTTCACCTGCATATTTCAGATCCTGAGGGATTGCAGATATAACAGCACCCGGAAAAATCCGGCAGTTTTTGCCGATTCGGGCACCTTCCATGATGGTTACATTCGAACCGATCCATGTGCCTTCTTCGATGATGACGTTTTTTTCAATGTTTACAAATGGTTCGATTACAACATTGCTGGCAATTTTTGCCTGGGGATGAACATATGCAAGGGGCTGATTCATAAATCCTTGTATTATATTTTATTATTATTTTTTAACGATTTGTGCCGTCAGTTTTCCTTCGGCAACCACCTTATTCCCTACAAAAGCCGTGCCCTGCATATTGCAGATACCACGACGGATAGGAGCAGTAAGTTCGAGTGAAAAAACAAGGGTATCTCCCGGAACAACTTTATGACGGAATCGCACTTCATCAATACGGAGAAAATAGGTTATATAATTTTCAGGATCAGGAACGGTATGCAAAACAAAGATACCGCCTGTCTGTGCCATCGCTTCAATCTGCAACACTCCCGGCATTACCGGTTCTTTTGGGAAATGACCCACGAAAAATGGTTCATTCATGGTTACATTTTTAACGCCGACGATATACTCATCAGAAATTTCCATGATTTTATCGACCAACAAAAACGGAGGACGGTGCGGCAGGATTTTCTGTATTTGTATTACGTCGTAAACCGGATCTTTATAAAGATCAAAAGGAGGCAATTTTATCATGACTATGCTTTTTTGGTTTGTTTTTTGAGTAGTTTGGCAAATTCAGTATTTGCGTAATGACCTGGTTTTGTAGCTGTTATATGTCCTTTGAGTGGTTTTCCAACCAGTGTAAGATCACCGATAACGTCCAGAAGTTTATGACGGGCGGGTTCGTTCGAAAAATGTAGTTCCAGGTTGTTTAATATTCCTTCTTTTTTGACCTGAACCTTGGGCTTGTTGAACAATTCGGCCAGACGGTCGAGTTCTTCCTGATTAACCGTTCTGTTTACAAAAACTATTGCATTGCTCAGATCTCCACCTTTGATCAGGTTGTTTTTGAGCAAAAACTCAAGTTCGTGTAGGAATACAAAAGTGCGGCAAGAAGCAATTTCTTTGTGGAAATCACTCATTTTTTTTAGTTCAGCGTATTGAATATTTAAAACCTCGGTGCCATAATCTATTTTAACATCTATGCAGAAATGATCGCAGGGCACAGCCTTTATTTCAACTCCGCGTGCTTCATCAATAAAACAAATCTCTTCTTCAATTACAAGATACTCACGTTCAGAGTCTTGTTGTTCGATTCCGGCCTCAAGAATTGCTTCGACGAAATACCGTGAACTACCATCACGAATAGGCAGTTCGTCCATGTCCAGATCCATCACCACATTATCTACTCCAAGTCCGGTGAGGGCAGCCAGAACATGTTCCATTGTGAAAACAGGTGCGCCATTGTTCGAAAGAGTTGTTCCACGAGAAGTGTCAACCACATTTTCAGCTAATGCTTCAATAATGGGTTGACCAGGCAGGTCGATTCTTCTAAATTTGATTCCGTGGTTTACCGGGGCCGGATGAAAGGTAACTGTACCGAATTGGCCGGTATGAAGGCCTGTGCCCTGTACACTTACAGATTTTTTTAGTGTATGCTGATATTCAATCATTATCCTGCATTGTGTGAAACAATTTCCTTTAATTCAGGCAGCAAAAGTACAATTTTTCACATTGCGGAATGAGAAATGTCATTGGCCGAAATGGTTGAGCTTCTTTTCGAGTTCTGCAACCTTTTTAACCAGCTGATCAAGCCTTCTGATATGAATCACCGTGCGCATATACTCTGAAAGAGGAACAACCGGAGAACCCATCCATGCCTGGTTTTTTTCTTTCAGATTTGTGCCAACACCTGATTGAGCAGCCAATTTTACGCCGTCAGCAATAACCAGATGACCGGCAAGTCCTACCTGACCACCAAACATACAATCACGACCGATTTTAGTCGAGCCGCTGATTCCGGTCTGAGCTGCCATCACTGTATTCTCGCCTATTTCGACATTGTGCGCGATTTGAATCAGATTATCGAGTTTAACCCCTTTCCGGATGATTGTGGAGCCTAATGTAGCACGATCGATGGTCGTATTAGCACCTATCTCTACGTAATCTTCGAGAATTACATTTCCGGTTTGAGGCACTTTTTTATACTGATTATCAGATTGAGGAGCGAATCCGAATCCATCACTTCCGATTATTGCTCCGGAATGAATGGTGCAGGAATTCCCGATCACCATTCCAGCATACACTTTCGCACCGGCATAGAGAATCGAGTCATCTCCGATCGTACAATCATCACCAACAAAAACCTGCGGGAATATTTTTACATTTTTTCCAATCTTTACATTCTCGCCAATCACAGTAAATTCACCTGCATAAAATCCTTCACCATATTCACTTCCTTGTCCAATGTAGGCAAGCGAACTGATGCCAGTTTTGTTGTTTTTGAATTTCTGGTAGATTTCCAATAGACTTGCAAAGGCTCCGTAGGCATCTGGTACCCTGATCAGTGTCGATTTGATGGGTTTATCAGCCTTAAAATCTGCGCCAATGATCACGATTGAAGCATCCGTTGTATAAATATAAGGAGTGTATTTCGGGTTGGCCAGAAAACTCAGGGTTCCGGGTTTTCCTTCTTCAATTTTCGAAAGGCCCGATACGGCAACTTCCGGGTTTCCTTCGATGTTGCCACCCAGCAACCCTGCTATTTGTTGTGCTGTAAATTCCATGTTTTGATGTTTCTTATTTTAATGCAAGATACAACATTTCCTGTTTCACATTCAAAGCTGCTGGAAAATGAGGCCTTGAAATGTGATCTAAAGTGTTGATATCATTTATATTCAGCTATTTGATTAACGTTTGTTTGTTTCCTTTAACTTTTTTTAACGAGTTCAACCCCACAGCTTCTTTACCTTTGCTCACCAAAAAATAAGCAAAACTTTACTGTATGATTACGACAGATATCAGAGAGTTAAACGAGCGTATCCAACGCGAAAGTCAGTTTATCGACCTTGTAAATATGGAAATGAACAAGGTAATTATTGGACAGAAATCGATGACCGAACGCCTTTTAATCGGCCTTCTCGCCAACGGACATATTCTGTTGGAAGGTGTCCCAGGCTTGGCTAAAACATTGGCAATTAAATCATTGGCAAATGTTATTAAAGCTGATTTCAGCAGAATTCAATTTACACCTGACCTTTTGCCTGCCGACTTAATCGGAACATTGATATACAGCCAGAAGAAAGAAGAGTTTGTTGTAAGAAAAGGTCCCATTTTCGCCAATTTTATTCTTGCAGACGAAATCAACCGCTCTCCTGCCAAGGTTCAGAGTGCCTTGCTTGAAGCCATGCAGGAAAGACAGGTTACCATTGGTGAACAGACTTTCAAATTGCCTGACCCGTTTTTAGTAATGGCTACCCAGAACCCAATCGAACAGGAAGGTACGTATCCACTCCCCGAAGCACAGGTTGACCGTTTCATGCTCAAAGTTGTGATTCACTATCCTAAAAAGGAAGAAGAGAAATTGATCCTGCGTCAGAATATTACCAATGAGATAGCAACAACACTGAGCGTGATTTCGATTGAAGATATTATTAAGGCACGTAGGGTTGCCCGTGAGGTTTATCTCGACGAGAAGATTGAAAACTATATTACCGATATTGTATTTGCATCACGTTATCCGGGACAATACAGACTGAAACGTTTCGAAAACATGATCTCGTTTGGTGGTTCACCACGTGCAAGCATCAATCTTGCTTTGGCTGCAAAAGCATTTGCTTTCATCAAGCGTCGTGGATATGTGATTCCGGAAGATGTTCGGGCCGTGGCACATGATGTGCTGCGTCATCGTATTGGTCTCACTTATGAGGCTGAAGCTGAGAATATTACCAGCGAGGAAATTATCAACGAGATTCTGAATACCATCGAGGTGCCATAAGATTTTCGGAAAAAGTACTTAAAGAAAAACTATTCTGGTGAACACAGTTGATTCAACCGACATTTTTAAAAAAGTCAGGAAGATTGAGATAAAAACACGGGGACTATCCAACCAGATTTTCTCCGGTCAATATCACAGTGCTTTCAAAGGACGCGGTATGGCTTTCAGTGAAGTGCGTGAATATCAATATGGTGATGATATACGCAATATCGACTGGAATGTTACTGCCCGTTTTAATCATCCATACATCAAGATATTTGAAGAGGAACGGGAGCTCACAGTAATGTTGCTGATTGATGTTTCGGGATCAAATGATTTCGGATCAAAGAACCAACTCAAAAAGATGCTCATTGCCGAATTGTCAGCCGTTCTCGCATTTTCAGCCATACAGAACAACGATAAAGTGGGTGTTATTTTTTTCAGCGATCATGTTGAGAAGTTTATTCCACCGAAAAAAGGCACATCTCATATCTTGCGTATTATTCGAGAAGTGATTGGTTATGAGCCTGATAAGAGAAATACGAATATAGGCGAAGCCTTAAAATTCCTTACTAGTGCCATTAAAAAGCGCTCAACTGCATTTGTGATTTCCGATTTTATCAGCGAAGATTTTGAACAGACCATTCGTATTGCTGCCCGAAAACATGACCTGATCGCCCTGCGCGTTACTGATAAACGTGAAAACGAACTCCCACCGATAGGATTGGTAAAGTTCCGCGATGCAGAAACAGGAAAAGAGCATTGGGTAGATACTTCAAGTACTGATACCCGGGCTTTTTACAAATATTGGATTGAAAAGAAAACAGATCAGCTCAACGCTGTTTTTACCAAAAACGGTGTCGACAATGCATTGCTTTATACAGATGAAGATTTTGTGAAACCACTGATGAAATTATTCAGGAAAAGGGAGGCAAGACACTGATGAAAAGACTGGTCATACTGATTTTGTTTATCCTCGGAAGTGTTCAGTCCTGGTCGCAAATGGCCGAGGCTACTGCAACACTTAATAATGATTCCATTTCCATTGGACAACATCTTACTTACGAACTCAAACTAATAACACCAGATGGTTTCGATGTTGAATGGCCAATCTGGAATGATACAATTCCGGGTGGAATTGAGGTTTTGTCTCGTGGAAAAGTTGAAAAACTACCTGTTACACAAAAAGGAAATACAATATACCGGCAAAATGTTGTCATAACAGCGTTCGAAGCTGGTAGGAAAATGGTTCCACCGGTAAAACTCCGGTTTAAAAATCAATCAGATACTACCCATTATACTGCACAAACCAGCCCTGTAATGTTTGTGGTTACTTCTGTTGCGGTTGATACTGCTCAGGCTTTCAAGCCCATTATTGGTCCGGTGAAAGAACCCATCACATTTATGGAAATCCTGCCCTGGATTCTTGGTGGACTGGGAATTTTATTGCTGATTGCTGCAGTAATCTGGTATATGAAAAGGCGTCAAAAAATTCTACCTGTCATACAGGCGTTTACGAAGCCTCAGGTTTTACCACATATCGCTGCACTCGAAAAACTAGAAGAACTGCGTTATGCCAAGCTTTGGCAGAGCGGGCAAATTAAAGAATATTATACCCAATTGACCGATATTGTCAGGGTATACATTGAAGAACAATTCAGAGTTAGTGCTGTTGAAATGACAACCGATGAGATTATCGATGGGATTCGTCCTTTGAAAATCAATCAGGAAGCAGGAATGAAACTGCAACAGGTTTTGCAACTGGCTGATTATGTAAAGTTTGCAAAAGCAAACCCAAGTTCAATGGATAATGAAGTCAGCCTGAATCATCTTGTAGATTTTGTTAAGGAAAGTTACGCGCTGGTGCAGATTCCAGCAATTCCGGCTTTCCCTCCCGTAGAATCAAAAGAAATCGGGGAGGAAGGAGCATGATCGGAACGTTTGTCTTTGCCAATCCGGGCTATTTGTATTTTCTTCTGGCGATAATTCCGCTGACTGTTTGGTATATCCTTCGAAATTCAAGTCAGCAGCCATATTTACAAATATCTGACTCGGAGATGTTTGCAAAAGGATCAAAAAGCTGGCGGGTAGTTTTTCGCCATAGTCTTTTTGCGCTGCGAATGATTGCCTTGGCTGCTCTGATCATTGCTCTTGCACGTCCACAGAGCAGTTCCTCAGGCCAAAATGTGACCATTGAAGGGATTGATATTGTGATTTCACTCGACGTATCGGGAAGTATGCTTGCCCGCGATCTTCAGCCCGACAGGCTCGAAGCCTCGAAAAATGTTGCTTCTGATTTTATCAAAGGTCGTCCGGGTGACAGAATGGGTCTGGTAATCTTCAGCGGAGAATCATTTACCCAGGTTCCACTGACAACCGATCACGGACTTTTACTCAATATGTTCAGTGGTATCAAGAGCGGTATGATTGAAGATGGAACAGCTATTGGCGACGGTTTGGCTACTGCAGTCACCCGTTTGAAAGAAAGTAACGCCATTTCGAAAGTGGTTATTTTACTCACCGACGGAGTGAACAATGCCGGAGCAGTCGATCCATTAACAGCTGCTGAAATTGCTAAAGTATTCGGAATCAGGGTTTATACCATTGGTGTAGGTACTTATGGTACAGCTCCTTATCCTGTTCAGACACCTTTTGGGATTCAGCTCAGAGATATGCAGGTTGAGATTGATGAGCCATTGTTGCAGGATATCGCCCAGAAAACTGATGGGAAGTATTTCAGAGCAACATCGAACCAGAAACTGGTTGAAATCTATCAGGAAATTGATAAACTTGAACGGTCAAAAATTGACGTAACCGAGTTTAAACGTAAACATGAGGAGTATCTGCCCTGGGCTCTGTTGGCACTGGCGCTTATGTTTGCCGAATTTATTCTTCGCAATACCATTTTCAGATCACTTACGTAAGAGGGGAGGAGCGCGATGAAAAATGAGATTCTGAAATTTGAAAGACCTGAATACCTGTATGGATTGCTGATCATTCCAGTCCTGATATTGGTTTATTTTTTCCTGGGTATTATCCAGAAAAAAACTTTCCTGAAATATGCTTCTGAAGAGTTTATGAGCGTATTATTGCCATTGAGATCGGTCATTAGAAACTGGATAAAGTTTGGTTTCTTGCTGTTTGCCATTGCCGCACTGCTTTTAGGTATTGCCAATTTACAATCCGGAGCCAAGATGGAAGAAGTGAAGCGCAAAGGAATTGATATCTTTATTGCCATCGACGTATCGAACTCGATGATGGCCGAAGATATTGCTCCGAACCGCCTCGATCGGTCCAAGCAGGCCATCTTAAAACTCATTGATAAACTCGAAGGCGACAGGATTGGTATCATTGTATTTGCCGGTAAGGCTTATATTCAGCTGCCTATCACAACCGACTACGCAGCAGCCCGGCTGTTTCTTTCAACAATCAATACTGAAATAGTTGCTTCTCAGGGAACTGCAATAGGTGATGCGATCGAAATAGCAATGAAATCCTTCGATCAGACTCCCCGGAATAAGGCAATTATCATTATTTCGGATGGAGAAGATCATGAGGAAAATGCACTGGAAATGGCAAAGAAGTCGGCCGAAGCAGGAATCAACGTATTCACAATTGGGATGGGGCTTGCCGAAGG
>CAZVKW010000002.1:48980-56620 GCA_964627945.1 uncultured Lentimicrobiaceae bacterium | reverse complement strand
TACTATGGCAATGGCTCAGAGCGACAAAAAACTGATCAGGGAAGGAAATAAACTTTACGACAAAGGAGTTTATGATGAGGCTGCTGTGAATTATCAGAAAGTTCTCGATAAGAATCCGGTAAATGATAAGGCAATGTTCAATCATGGAACAGCAACTTACCAGCAAAAGAATTATGAACAGGCCGAAAGCGACTTTTCAAAAGTGTCGGAAATGAGTAAAACACCTGAGATTGAGTCAAATGCTGAGTATAATCGTGGAAATAGTCTATTGAGCCAAAAGAAATACGAAGAAAGTATTGATGCATTCAAAAAATCACTGCGATCAAATCCTTCGAACGAAGATGCCCGCTACAATCTTGAGTATGCCCGACAAATGTTGAAGAAGGAACAGCAACAACAGCAAAACAAGGATCAGCAAAAAGATAAGCAGGACCAGAATCAGGATCAGAAAAAGGACGATCAGAAACAGGATCAGAAGCAAGATCAAAAACAGGATCAACAAAAAGATCAACAGAAAGATCAGCAAAATCAGGATCAGAAACAGCAACAACAACAACAGCGTCAGCCTCAGCAATTATCAAAAGAAGATGCTGAAAGAATGCTTCAGGCTTTGCAAAATCAGGAAAAGAAAACACTTGAGAAGCTTAATGTAAAAAAAGTTAAGTCTTCATCCAAGGCAACAAGCGAAAAGGATTGGTAAAATAAATAATGAAGATGACATATCTTTGTGACATGATAAAATACCTGAAACATACATATCGAATTGGTTTACAGTTATTTGCCTTTTTGATTGTTTGTCTTCCCCTTACCTTGTCCGCACAAAATACTACACTCACTGCCTCATCAAGGAGCAAAGTGGAAGTAGGTGAGCAGTTTCAGATAGTATATGAATTAAATGCGGAAGGTACAGGTTTCAAGGGACCGGCTTTCAATGGTTTACGCGTATACACCGGTCCTATGACTTCTACCAGCAGCAGCATCCAGATTATCAATGGGCAGATGAACCGGTCATTCAACCAGTCGTATACCTATGTTGTTTCTGCTGCTCAGGTTGGTACATTAACCATACCAGCGGCAACGGTTCAGGCAAATGGTAAAACAATTACATCCAATTCTTTAACGATTGAAGTTGTTGCAGCCAGTTCGGGAGCGTCAACCCAAAACAGCAATGCACAGCGGAGTGGTTCTGGTGGCGGAACAGTGAGTGATAAAGATGTTTATCTAAGGGCTATTGCAGATAAGAAAAACGTGAAAATGGGTGAACAGATTATCGTGACCTACAGAATTTATACACGGGTTCCAGTTTCATCCGTGAATGTGAACAAATTATCCAGTTTCTCAGGTTTCTGGATGAAGAATCTTCTGGATGAAAATGCGCCCTTGCAACAGACAACCGAGCGAATCAATGGTGAAGAATATGTGGTTGCTGATATCCGGAAAGTTGCTTTATTTCCGCAGAAAACCGGAAAATTACTGATCGATCCCATGGAACTTGAGTGTATTGCTCAGGTTCAGGGACAAGCAGAACGTCGTCGCTCACGTGATCCTTTTGAGAGCTTTTTTAATGATCCGTTTTTTAACCGGAATATACAGAATGTTCAGAAACAACTCGTTTCTGAATCACTTCAAATCAATGTTGAGCCATTGCCATCAAATAATCAATCGGCTGGCTTTAAGGGTGCAGTAGGTCAGTTTGCTTTGCAAAGTTCAATCGACCATACCCAGATGAAGTCGAACGATGCAGTGAATATAACTTATACCATCAGTGGAACCGGAAATCTTGAGCTTTTTGATTTCCCAAAACCTGTTTTTCCTCCTGATTTCGAAGTCTATGAACCTAAAACCAGTTCTCAGATTCGGACGTCCTCATCGGGTATTTCAGGTAGTCGTAAATTCGAGTTTCTTTTTATTCCACGGGTTCATGGTAAATTTACAATTCCGGCTATTAGTTTTGTCTATTTCGACCCAAAACGAAACGAATATGTTAATCTTCAGTCAGATAGCTTTGAACTTCAGGTTGAAAAAGGAACCAACGAAGAAGCACGTGAAGCGGTTTATAGTACAGCTCAGGAAGGAATACGATATCTTGGAACAGACATTAGTCATATCAAGACCGGTGATTTAAAAATCAAACCAAAGAACTCATTCTTCTTTGGATCAGCAAGCTATGTTTTGCTAATAATTATTTCAGCCCTTGGATTTGGTTTTGCGGTATTTTATTCACGTAAGCAGGATAAACTCAATTCAAATCAATCACTTGTGCGTTACCGTAAAGCAACAAGGATTGCCCGAAACAGGCTTAAATCAGCCTCAAACCTGATGAAACAGAAATCGCAGAACGAATTCTACAACGAGATGTCACAGGCTTTGTGGGGCTATATTGCCGATAAATTTATGATTTCCAGAGTTGATTTGTCTATTGAGAATGTTAAAAACGTACTTGAACAAAAGGAAACTCCTGAAGATTTGGTTGCACAGTTTATCGAAACTATGGATAAATGTGAATATGCACGTTTTGCACCAGGTGATGCCGGAAAGAAGATGGAAGATCTTTATCAATCTGGAATCGAAGTTATTACAAAGGCCGAGCGGCTTATCAAATAGGATTGGTATGGAAAACAGACATATGAAAGCAATATGGATGATCATAGGAACATTATTTTTGTTCTCGTCGCCTGTATGCGCATCCATTCTTGAGACAAAAGTTGCACAGGCAAACACCTTTTATACTGCTGCAAAATATGATTCAGCATTGGTGAATTACCAGCAGGTAGTTGATGCCGGATATGAATCATCAGCATTGTATTTCAATCTGGGTAACACATACTTTAAACTGAAAGATATCCCATCAGCAATTTTGTATTTTGAAAAGGCACGCAAGCTTGATCCAACAGATGAGGAAATTCTGCGTAACCTGGAGGTCGCCAATAGAATGATTGTTGATAAAATTGACAAATTACCTCAATTCTTTTTTAAATCCTGGTGGGATACTTTTTACAATTTGTTCAATGCTGATACATGGGCATGGATTTCGATCGTTACTTTCATACTAACACTTATAGCTGCGTATTTCTATCTGACTTCACCCTATTTATGGGTCAGAAAGACAGGTTTCTTTTTCGGACTTCTATTGCTTTTTTTTACAGTTGGTTCCTTTGGATTGGCGTCACAGCGATATTACTACACAAAACAAATAAGTGAAGCGATTATTTTTGCTCCCACCATCACGATTAAAAGCTCACCCGGTTCATCTAGTGTGGATCTTTTTGTCCTGCATGAAGGAACCAAAGTTGTCCTGGTTGACGAGTTTAATGGATGGCATAAAATCAAAATTGGAAATGGCAGCGTCGGATGGTTGCCGGGAGATTCTTTTAAAGGAATCTGATTTTGAAATATTTTCTATTTAATCACCAAATGCATCATATGGCTTTTGGTGATTTTTGTTTTATGCGTATTTTTGCTTGCTAAACCGCAAATTGCAGTTAAAAACTGTTAAAATAAATTCAGGCACTTCGTGTTGTGTGTTTGAATATTACTTGTAACTTGTGCCACTATTTTAGTAAGGTTTAAAAGGAATAAAAATTAAATTATCCTATATGAAAAAAAGATCTTTACTGTTTTGTACCCTGTTCATTTTCACATTTTTAGCCGGTAATTCCCTATTAGCCGGCCATAGCGGGGATGTAAAGAAAAAAACAGCAGCGAACACCGGGGAGCTCACTCCAGAAATGTATTTACATGGTCTGAGAGCAAATCAGAACACCCAGTTAGTCGATCCAGTCGGAATGATCAATGCTGCAGCGCAGGTTTCTGCTATGCAATCGCAGCGGAGTACGGCGGCAATGGAATGGACATCACTCGGGCCGGATAACTTCGGAGGTAAGACAACAGCTCTGCTTTTTGATAATCGCGACGCCAGCAATAAAACTATTTATGCAGGCTCAGTGGGTGGCGGTATCTGGAGGTCTGTTAATGATGGTATTACCTGGACGAGTGTTTCGGAACAAAGTCTGATAGTAAGTTGTATGGTTCAGGCTCCTAATGGAGACATTTATGTTGGAACCGGAGATGGATTCAGTGCTCAAACCTATAACGGACTTGTTGACATGGCCTATACAACAGGTTTTGTCGGGTCAGGTATTTATAAATCCAGCGACGGAGAATCTTTTACTGTAATTGCTTCTACTGTTCCTGTAGCGAATAACAATACCGCAGATTGGGCATTTGTTTCAAAAATCGCAGTAAACAGCAATGGCACCTTATTTGCCGCAACCAACACCGGTTTGAAATACTCATCCGATGGCGGAGCAAGCTGGCTTATTGTGAAAGATGTGGAGAATAATGAACTCATCGATAAAGCTACTGACGTTGAATTCGGATCAGGAGGAATTGTAGCCGCGGCTGTAAACGGCAAATGCTATATCTCTAAAACCGGAAGTTTTGATGGTTTCGTAAACCGCTCAACCGGTGACTCCATTTCACTCCCGTTTGCGGATGTGATTCGCGTTGAAATAGCAATAGCACCATCTAATGATCAGATACTTTATGCCTCATGTTCAAACAGCGTTGGTACTCATCTGGGTATTTATCGCAGTGATGATCAGGGTGATAACTGGAGTGTTATTCTTCCGGCTACAAGTTCGGTCAATATTTACAACGCCAGAGGCAATTATAACAATACAATCACGGTTTTCCCAGATAATGCAGATAAGATCTTCGTTGGAGGATTAAACCTCTGGATGGGTAAAAAAGTTGTTGAAAACGGTTATTTCGCCTGGGATCAGAGATCATCTAATTTCGGAGGAATTTTTAATCCGCAATATGTACATATCGGCCAGCAGAGCCTGACTTTTAAACCTGGAAACAGCAGTATTTTCTTTGCCGGAACCGAGGGAGGAATTTTTAAAGGAACGATCGCCGGAGACGATATTACATTCGAAACTTGTAACAGGAATTATATTTCCACACAGTTTTATACAGTTGCCCCTTCAGGACGCGAAAACCGTGTTTTGGGCGGAGCACAGGATCAGGGAACAATCTTTATCTCTGGCGAAGCCAATACAACCAAACAAGGAGAGGAACTCTGGTTTCAGGGTGGTTTCGCAAGTTCAGGCCATGGTGGATCATGTGTGGTTTCAACAATTCAGCCAGAAGCTATTGTGATGAGTGCTCTTGCAGGTGAAATGGACAGATCAGAAGATCTTGCTTTTACACTTTCAACCCAGTTTCTTGGATCAAATATGACAAATACAACAGCCTTCAGAACCCCGATTACACTTTGGGAAAGTTATGAAGATCATAATAGTCGCGACTCAGTGACATTCTTTGCTAAAAAAGCATATGCAGGAGGATCTGTTCTGAAAGTTAAAAGTGCAAATAATGGACAACCATTCTATTTTACTTTACCTTCAAATATTAGTCTTGGTATAGGTGATTCAATTCGTGTGAAAGATATTGTTGCAACAAAACTATTTATTGCAATCGCGAACCGTTTATGGATGACCAAAGAATTCCTCAATTTTACTAAAACCCCGGAATGGTTTGAACTTTCAAACTCTACGGTTGGTTTTTCAGGAGTGCCACAATCAATGGCTTATTCATCTGATGCAAACCATGTGTTTGTTGGAATGCGTAACGGTAAACTTTTCCGTGTTTCGAATATCGCTCTGGCATATGATTATGCAAGAGCAGATGTGAAGAGTCCACAGTGTATCGTTTCAACCAAGGAAATACCATTGGTTATACCCGGAACATCTACTCCAATTACACAGGCAATCACATCAGTTGCTATCGATCCACAGAACCCTAACAATGTTATGATTACATTGGGTAACTATGGAAATGATTATTATGTGTTAATGAGTAATAATGCACTTTCTGCTAATCCAAGTTTTGTATCAAAACAAGGTAATTTGCCAAAGATGCCAGTATATGCTTCAATTATTGAAATGAATCACTCCAATGTTGCAGTTTTAGGAACTGAACAGGGTGTTTTCTATTGTGAGAATCTTTACGAATCACCTAACTGGCAAGCAGGCCAGGGTGGAATGGGAAATGTTCCTGTTTTTGATCTCAAACAACAATTGATCAATAAAACATCTGATACAACCCAGTTGATCAATGGAATTGAAACAACAGTTATTGAATATCCTGGTACGAATAATTTCGGAATCATTTATGGTGCTTCCTTCGGTAAAGGACTTTTCCGCTGCAACCAATATAGAAAAGCTGTTGGTGTTGAAGAAAATCCATTCATGACAGTTAATCAGGGAATTTCGGTTGGAATTTATCCAAACCCGGTTGTTAATTCCGCTACTTTAAGTTTTGAAATTGCATCATCCGGAAGCGTACAATATTCAATTTACGATCTTGCCGGCCGTCTTATTCAAAATGTGCAGCTGGGTGATTACAGACAAGGTCTGAATCAGGCTACATTCAATACCGGATCATTAAAGGCTGGTACGTATGTCCTGAAAATCACAAGCGAAAGCAAAACGGGAGTAATTAAATTCCTTGTACGTTAATTATTTGTCACAAAAAAATCGGAAAACAATGAAAAATATTTTACAGATTATTTCCCTCGTACTGCTCTTCCATTTCACGGCTTTTTCACAATCCCGTATTTATACACCTGCATTGGTGTCTCCGGATCAGGATGCTGTGAACCAAATGCCTGATGCCCTTCTGGATTGGGAAGCTGTTACAGGCGATGGAAATGAAATAACCTATGATCTGCAATTGGCTCAAACATCCGATTTCAGCAATGCAGTGAATTTTCCCGGACTTACAGTAACAGCTTTGAACATGAGCCAACTCAAGTTTAAGGAAAAGTACTTCTGGCGTGTTCGGGCTCATGATGCAAATGGAGTTTCAGGGTGGTCAGAATCCAGAGCCTTTACTGTTGTTAGCACTGTTACAATTACAGCTCCGGCTAACCAGTCAATTCAAAATCCTGATCCAACTGTTAAATGGAATACTTTGACGGGTGTTACATATTACGATATTCAGATAGATACAGCATATAGCTGGAGAGTTGAAAGTTCTGGAGTTACTTCTAAACTGAACGATGTTTTTGTTTTAGATGCCAATAATTCATGGGCAGTAGGTGACGGAGGATTAATTCTTCACAAATCCAATAACGTCTGGTCTTCATTCACGAGCGGTGTCAGCACCAATCTTACCGATGTATTCTTTGTTGATGCTGAACATGGTTGGGCAACAGGTGAAAGCGGAACAATCCTTTCCTTTGATGGAACATCCTGGACTCCAATGACATCTGGTGTAACAGTCACATTGAACGGATTATTTTTCACTTCAGCTACTGATGGTTATGCTGTTGGAAATACTGGAAAAGCACTCCATTTTGATGGTACATCTTGGACTCCTGTTACAACAGGTATCACTGTTGATATTTATGCAGTTCATGGCCTGGATAGCCAGCATATCTGGGTAGTTGGAAAATCAGGAAACTATTCATTCTTTAACGGTTCAACTTGGGCCAATGCCACGATGTCGACACGCGACTTACTTGGTGTTTGGGCAGTTAGTACAACTCAGGTTGTTGCTGCAGCGAAAGCAGGACGTATTTATACTTTTGACGGAACAACATGGACAGAAACAAACTCAGGAACTTCGAAAGA
>CAZVKW010000002.1:22494-48880 GCA_964627945.1 uncultured Lentimicrobiaceae bacterium | reverse complement strand
AGCTATACTGCAGCTGGAACGATTCTTACATTCCAGTTCAGCAATCTTGTTTTTGGTAAAAGTCATTATTTCAGGATGCGTGCCCGTCATGCTTTATCAACATCTGACTGGTCTCCTGCTAACTCCTTTTTTGTAGTTGCAAGTCCTGAACTCAACGAACCTGTTAACAATTCAGTTGCTGTTGCACTTGACACTTTGGTTTCATGGGATATCATGACTGGTGTTGTGAAATATGGTGTTCAGCTGTCTACTGATGCTGCTTTTACTGATCCACTTTATTCAGAATCAAGTACTGGTGAAGCCCGTTTTTCGGGTCTTGTTTTTGGTCAGGATTATTTCTGGCGCGTTAACGCCCGTCATGCTGCGGCGGTTTCTGAATGGTCAGAACCATTTAAATTTACCACCATTAATACAGTTCATCTTGTATCGCCCGAAAATAATGCAACCGAAGTAGTTCGTTTGCCAAGATATACCTGGGATGGAATTGCAGGAACTGAAAAATTTCAGGTTCAGGTTTCGAAAAACAGCAATTTTACCAATGCTGAATCAAATATCGTAACAACCAATCATTTCCAGACAATGTATAGTCTGGATAAGCAAACTGGTTATTACTGGAGAGTACAGGCAATTCAGGGACTTGATTCAACGAGCTGGAGCGAAACAAGGTACTTTACAACCACTGGTGAAACTTCAATTGATGAGCCTAAAAACCAGACTTTCACACTGTATCCTAACCCATCAGAAGGCCAGTTTACGCTTACTTTAAAAGTAGCATCTTCAGAAATTGTTAAAGTTGAAATTTACAATCTCCTTGGAAACAGTGTTTTTGAAGATAGTTTCATTCCAATGTCAGGTGAAGTGAAGAAACATTTTGATCTTCGCGGTAACCTTAGAAAGGGAATTTACTTGGTTCGACTCTATGAAGGATCAAAGGTGTTTACACAAAAACTTACCATTGAATAAACGCACAATGAATTCAATGTTGAAGCCCTCTGGATGAACCGGAGGGCTTTTTCTTTGTGTTTTATTCTGAATGAAGGAATGTAATAAATTAAAGTCGAAGGGGGATCAAATTCACTGAACTACTGAAGGGGGAATCTAGTATTTGTTAAATCTTTTGCCAAAAGAAAAGGCAATGTAGAAATTAACAAAAAGAGGTTGATTTGTGTTTTCGGCCATAATGGTCAGGCCACCTGGGAAAGCTTCAATCAATGCACCGGCTTCCAATGCTTTTATACTGGTCTTGACTTCCCCGAATTCAAAACTAAAACCACTTCGAAAATAGACACCCGGAACAAGACTTAACTCATTTAAGCCTTTTGTAAAAGGTGCACGTCCGTATATATTGTCGTAGCTTGTATTGGCGTCAAATTTCGTTGTTTCAATCACATAATCATATCCGCCATTGATTGGAACAGCTTTATAAACAAAAAGATAGTAGGGTTTTTCAATGGCAAGAGATGCACCTATTTCGTAAATCCACCGAAGCTCAACCCCTCCCCAATAGGGTTTACCATTGATGAGTTTTCTAAATCCAAAACCACTCCGAAGATTTATTACTTCATTTAGTTTGCCATATACGTATCTTCTGGCATCAGTATTCGGATATGGATTATAAATTTTAATTTGCTTTAGTGAACGCATTGTCACTATTTCTGCGGAGAAGAATCGTGTTTGAAATGCGGATATATTTTTTCCTGCCCGATATCCAAATCCGAGTCCCAGATTATGTGCAATTGCTTGTCCGAAACGTTCGTGATTATAAATAATCATATTTTCGACCGTATCGTTCAAGTCAATTTGGGCAATTAACTCTGATAACGGAATGACCGAGAATGAAATTGAAAAAACAATGGTTATCAAGAATCTTTTCACACGCTAAAATTATCAAAATCTCAGGTAAGAAATAGCGCAGGTGAAAAAACAGAGGCTCTCTGTTAGGTTAATAACGTGTTTCCCGCTGAAATTTCTGCGTTTCTCCGTAAGCTGCACATTTTGTGCTTGATTTACAAGAAGCCATCATCATCAATCCAATTACGGCTACAGCGAAAACGAAGACAGTTATTTTTTTCATACTTTTACTAGCTTATAATGATTATCGACCACAAAGAAAACAGTTTTTATTGACATAACAAACAATTCCGTGACTTATTATTCCGGAATCTAAATAATTCAGATTGTTCATGACTTCTGTGCAAGCCGTAATTGAAGAAAGTTGGAAAAAAGCCCTTTCTAAAGAGTTTGAATCTCAGTATTTCGCTGATTTGAAACAGTTTCTTATTGAAGAAAGGTCTAAATACCGGATTTTTCCTGCAGGAAGTAAGATTTTCAATGCCTTTGATCTGACACCCCTTTATAAGGTTAAAGTTGTAATCATTGGGCAAGACCCATATCATGGACCTGGTCAGGCACATGGGCTGTGTTTTTCAGTTCCTGAAGGAGTAAATCCGCCACCCAGCCTTGTGAATATTTTTAAGGAACTGAGATCCGATTTAAATATTGAAGCTCCGAAGTCAGGGAATCTTGAGAAATGGGCACAGCAGGGAGTATTGCTTCTCAATGCTACTTTAACAGTTCGAGAAGCACAGGCAGGTTCTCATCAGGGAAAAGGCTGGGAGAGATTCACGGACGCAGCAATAAGGGCTGTGTCGGATAGATGCTCTGGGGTTGTGTTCATCTTATGGGGGAATTTTGCTCAGGCAAAAGCACCTTTGATAGATACACACCGTCATTATATACTCAAAGGAGTCCATCCTTCTCCCTTATCTGCTTCACGTGGTTTTTTTGGTTGCAAACATTTTTCACAAGCAAATTTGCTCCTTAAAAAGGCTGGTAATTCGGAAATTGACTGGTCGCTTTAGTCTTTCTTCCTCTAAATGAAACGTTTCCGTGAGCAAATGAGTTTTATCGAAAAAAATTCAGGCCAACTGTTACTTCATTGCATAAATAAAAAATATTGTACCTTGCGCAGGTTTTAACCATTAAAAAATAAAGTATGATTAAATCTTTCACATTTTCAATGATCTTCGCCCTGGCTTCAGTTACTGTTTGGGCAGGAGGTTATCAGGTGAGGCTACAAGGTAATAAGAATACCGGTATGGGTCTTACAGGAGCTGCTTTACAGCATGGCTCAAGTTCAATTTTTTACAATCCGGGTGCATTGTCACTCATGGAAGGTAAAATGGATTTCTCTGTTGGTGCCAGCGGAATACTATCGCGAATCACTTATGAAAAGGCAGGTTCTGATTATCAGGCCGAGACCGAAAATCCAATGAGTACACCATTTTATGTGTACGGTGCAGGTAAAATAAGTGACCGCTGGACGGTTGGTCTTGGTGTTTACACTCCGTTTGGAAGTTCAGCCAAATGGGATGAACAATGGGCAGGTCGTTTGTTGATTCAAAACATATCATTGCGTGCTATTTTTGTGCAGCCAACTGTTGCATTTAAAATCAATGACAAATTGGGAATCGGTGCCGGCTTTGTTTATTGCCATGGCAGCGTGAAACTGGCCAAAGGAATCAACTACAGCAGTGATTCAAAAACCGAACTCGAAGGAACAGCCTCAAGTATGGGGTATAATCTTGGTGTATTTTACCAACCGACTGAAAAACTTTCATTTGGTTTGAATTATCGTTCAAAAGTTGTTGCTGCTGTTGAAGGTGGTGATGCTACTTTTACTGTTCCAGCCGCACTGGCAGGCACTATTCCAACTCAGAATAAATTTAGTGCAGAATTACCCATGCCAGCCAATATTGATTTTGGTATCGCTTATCAGGCAAGTGAGGAACTTCTCGTAACTGCTGAGTTTGGATATGTTATGTGGAGTGTTTATGAATCACTCACATTCGAGTTCGAAGAAATGGGTTCTTTGCTCAATTCAACCAATACCAGAAATTTTAAAGATGTATTTGTTCCGCGTCTTGGATTCCAGTATGAACTTAATGATATGATAACACTCAGAGCTGGTGGATATTTTGATCCTTCTCCAACTGATGAGAACTATTTTACACCTGAAACAGTTAGTTTAGATGGTTTGGCATTTACCCTCGGACTTTCAATTCAACCTACTGAAAAACTGAGCATCGATTTGTCCTATCTTCAGGTAAACGGTTTCCAGGCTCAGAAGTCATATGTAACTGAAGGTTTCTCAGGAACTTATAAATCAGCTGCTTATATCCCTGGATTCGGTGTTACATATCATTTTTAATCCTCCAAACTTATTAAGATGAAAAGAAAAATATATATTATCGCACTGGCACTCACAGGTATGTGGGCATGTCAGCCAGAAATCAACGAATTTACTCCATCAAAGGGAACAGCCGATTTTACTACCTATATGTCAGCTGGTAACTCATTGACTGCTGGTTATTCAGATGGAGCTTTGTACAAATCAGGTCAGGAAAACTCTTATGCAGCCATTCTGGCAAAACAGTTTGAGGCAGTTGGACGTACAGGTACCTTTAACATTCCTTTTATTGAATCGGAAGATGGTGTTGGAACCCGTGGTGCAGCACTTGTAACAAAAATGAAAATGGGTTATTCTACTGATTGTCTCGGCACAACCAGTCTTGCTCCTGTTTTGTCCAATACCGAAACTTCACAGCAGGATTTGGCAATCCGTATCGGAACTCCAGTAGCTCAAAACGGACCATTCAATAATGTTGGTGTTCCAGGTGCAAAAGTCGGTCATTTACTTGCTCCAGGATACGGATCATTGAATCCTTTCTATGGCAGATTTGCAAGTGCTCCGGGAAATGCTGTTGTAAATGAATTCGCACTCGTTAACCCTACTTTCTTCAGTTTATGGATTGGCAACAATGACGTTCTCGGATTTGCCACTTCTGGTGGAGCTGGTGACGTAATTACTCCTGTTGCTGGTGATCCTGGTTTTGGCTTTGCTGCCAGCTACGAAGCAATTGTTCAGTATTTTGAAGCGACTGCAACCGCTGGTGTTGTTGCCAATATTCCTGATATTACTTCTGTTCCTTTCTTTACCACTGTTCCTTACAATCCGATAGTTCTTACTGATCAGGCTCAGGTTGACGCTCTGAATGCAGGCTACGCAGCTTATAATGGTGCTATGCAACTGTTCGGATCTGATTTGCGTATCAATTGGACTTTGGGACAAAATCCTATGGTAATTGCTGATGCCACAATTCAGGTACCTGCCGGATATGAAGCCTTGAAAATGAGACAGATAACAGCTAATGAATTAGTTTTGTTGTCTATACCTCAAGATTCATTAAAATGTGGTGGTTGGGGAACACAAAAAGCTGTTCCTAATCAGTTTATCTTAACTGTTGCCGAAAAGACCGAGATTGCAAATGCTGTTGCAGCTTACAATCAGGTTATTGAAGCTGTTGCAACTGCTCATGATCTTGCTTTTGTGGATGTTAACGCTAAAATGAAAGAAGCAAGCACAACTGGAATTAAAATGGATGGTGTTTTGTTTAACAATGTTTTTGTAAGAGGTAATTTGTTTTCGACCGATGGAGTTCATTTGACCAAACAGGGCAATGCCGCTGTAGCAAACTTCTTTATCGATGCAATCAATGCAAAATACAATGCAAGTGTTCCGAAAGTGGTTGTTTCAGGATATGAAGCAGTCCTTTTACCATAAGGTTATTCTTATAACAAAGAGGCGGATTCCAAAAGGTTTCCGCCTTTTTTTTTTATTTTTGAGTGATGAAAAAACTGCTGCTTGCTACGAATAATCTTCATAAATTGTCTGAAATCAGACAGATAACCAATGGGAAGTTTGAAATCCTGAGTCTGAATGAGGTTGGCTTCACAGGTGATATTCCCGAGACATCTCCAACAATCGAAGGAAATGCTATCCAGAAAGTTCAATTTATTTTCGATCGAATTAAAATGGATTGCTTTGCCGATGATACCGGTCTGGAGGTGGAGGCATTAAATGGAGAGCCGGGTGTTTATTCAGCCCGTTATGCGGGTGAGCAGTGTTCTTTCAGTGATAATATTGTAAAATTACTCGCTGCTCTCGATGGAGAAATCAACCGAAAGGCAAGATTCCGTACGGTTATTGCATTGATATTCAATAATGAATTATTTACTTTCGAAGGAATAATTGATGGTCGAATCGGGTTTTCAACAGAAGGAAACAGTGGCTTTGGGTATGATCCTGTTTTTATTCCGGATGGATATGAAGTTTCTTTTGCTTCAATGGATTCAGAACTTAAAAATACCATTAGCCACCGTGGACGTGCTACTGCACTTCTGATGGACTTCCTGAACTCAAAGCAATCCTGATCATATGATGTCTTCGAGAGCGAGATCAAAGAGCTGCTCGAGGCTGATTCCCATTACCTGAGCCTGTTTCGGGATGATACTGGCAGGTGAAATACCGGGTACCGTATTCACTTCAAGAAAATACAGTTCCTGGGGAGTCAGAATGAAGTCAAACCTGACAAATCCTTTACAGCCGATACGTTGATACAGATATGCTCCGGTTGATTTGATCCAGGCATCAGTTTCTTCATCCACTTCGGCCGGAGTTATTTCGTCCGACATCCCAGCAGTATACTTGGCTTCATAATCAAAGAATTCTTTCTTGCTTACGATTTCGGTTCTTGGGAAAACCAACATTCTCCCTTTTGTTTCCATTACACCGCAGCCAATTTCACGACCTCCAATAAATGCCTCTACCAGAACTTCGTTATCCTCTTTGAGAGCCTTTTCAATAGCTGGAAGCATTTCATCAATGCTTTTCACTTTTGACACACCTACGCTCGAACCACCATTATTCGGTTTTACGAATGCAGGTAATCCGGTTGTTTTAATAATCTCTTCGGCTGTTGGAATATGATTTTGTCTGATCAATATTGACTCAGCAACCCTGATTCCATGCGTTTTAACAATCCTTTTGCAATAATCTTTATTGAAAGTGAGTGCCGAGGTTGCCATACTGCATGAAGTATAGGGAATTTGGAGCATATCAAGATAACCGAGTAGCTTGCCATCTTCACCTGGAGTGCCATGGATAGCATTGAAAACAGCATCGAAAACAAGTTTTTTGTTATTTATAACAACCGAGAAATCATTCTTATCAACCGGAAATCTTTTTCCATCAGAGGAGATATAATTCCATTCTCTTCCCTGAATAAGTATCATATACGCCTGATATTTATCCGGATTAAGATGATCAACCACCACCCGGCCACTTTTCATTGAAATGTCAAATTCACCGGAATCACCTCCGCAAACAACAGCTATTTTTTTCATTTTCATTCAATTTGATCAATTTTAAAGGATTTGTATTATCATGGCCGATGGAAAGCAGATGCTAAATTATCGTTATCTTTGCGCGATTTCGGGCAATAATACTACCGAAAAACAGTTATTTTAACTCCTGTTTATACGGCTAAATTAGATAAAATGGGCTTATTCTCATTTATAACAAGCAAGAAATTCTTTCTTCACCTTGGGTTGATCTTTGTGACCTTTTTCATTGTGTTGTGGATCGTATTCCGCGGAGTAGATTCTTATACTCGTCATGGTGAAGTGTATTTTGTTCCTGATTTCGTTGGTCAGCGTTTTCAGGATATTGCACCTAAAAACGAAAACTTATTCACTTTTATCATCACTGACAGTATTTTCAAGAAAAACCAGCCGCAGGGCACCATTCTTATGCAGGACCCACTTCCGGGAAGTAAAGTGAAAATGGGAAGAAATATGTACATCATTACAGTGGCAAAGATGCCGGATAAAGTAAAAATGCCCAATTTGAGAAATCTTTCATTGCGTCAGGCCGAAGTAATCCTTGAATCAAATGATTTGATTCTCAATGATTTGTTTTATGTGGCACATTTTGCGAAGAACGCTGTTGTTGAACAAGAGTTTAACGGGGCGGTTATTGAACCCGGTACTGAAATTTTCAGGGGTTCTTCCATTGACCTTTCGATTGGAAACGGAGGTAATATGGAACAAACAGAAGTGCCGTTTTTAATCGGAATGCGTCCCCGGGAGATAGGTGCTCTCTTGCATGCCAGCAACCTTAATTTGGGTAATGAAGTGTATATGGATGATAATGATACTATTCATGCGAGGGTATTTCGTACCGAGCCAGCATCTTTACCTGATTTAAAAGTTGATCCCGGAACAAAGATTTCTGTCTGGTATCGTTCGAATCGACTGGTTGATTTTGAGGAAGTGATTCAGCAGGCAAAAAATGATACTTCGGTTATTGTTCAGGATAGTTTGCCTAACTACTTTTAAATGAAGATCATGAAACTTAACTACATCCGGAATATACTGGTAATACTATTACTGTTTTTTAGCTTCAAATCCATCAAGGCACAGGAAGTTGTTTCAGGACTTTCAATCAATCCTGTATTAAATCGAGATAATGAAATTCATGCCAGAATTAAATCTGATGGTATACTTACTTTGCCTTTTTTTGAAGATTTCACAAGAAAGGGTGCTTATCCGGATGATTCAAAATGGATTGATCGCTATGTGTTTGTAAATAAAGATTTTGCGATTGATCCACCAAATCATGGAGTAGCCACTTTTGATGTGCTTGACGAAACCGGAAATGTATATTCCCATGCATCTATTCAACCATTTGTAGCGGATTATCTGACATCTTCCGTCATTAGGTTAGATTCTATTTTCGTGCCCACTGCTCAAAAATTAAGCCCTTCCGATTCTGTTTATTTCAGCTTTTCATATCAGATACAAGGCCGGGGTGATCGTCCCGAAGAACTCGATTCACTTGTATTGCAATTTGGATATCCATCGGGTAATATGATTCTGGATTTTGTTGATTCAGTATTGGTCCCCGTTGATTTGTATTTGATTGCCAATCAGATAGATTCAATATTTCCAAATGATACCTTATTTGCTCCTGAGGGCTGTAATCAGGAACTTTTTTTGGTTGCCGACAAAATTATGACCTGGGGTGAAGATGTAATGGTGCCTTGTGATACTGTTTTTAAACCTGAAATCACATGGAATTCTGTTTGGTCCGTACCCGGTGTTTCCATCGAAGATTCAATCATTCCTTCATCAGAGCAATTTTATCAGGTAAGTTTAGCGATTATAGATCCTGTTTATTTTGTTCAGGATTTCAGATTCCGATTTTTCAACTATGGTTCAATCGCTTCCACCATCAATCCCGGAAACAGGGGTAATGTTGACGAATGGAATATCGACATGGTTTATCTTTCTTCTAACAGGAAAAAGAACGATCTTTCTTATTCGAAGGTATCGTTTTCTGATCGTGCACCTTCATTTCTGAAGCGCTATGAATCAATGCCTTATAAGCAGTATCGAAGCGATCCAACCAATGCAGTGAAAGCTGAATTTGAAATGAAAATTACAAATCAGGACAAAGTGACGCATCAAACGCATTATTGGTATCAGGTAATTCAGAACAATGGCACGCAGAAATATGTTTATGATGGTGGGATATGTGATTTGTTACCATTTAATTTGGGCGGGTACCAATCCTGCTCATCAAGTTGTGGGGCTTATCAGGCTTGTCCGCCAGTGAATTCCATTTTTGCCTTGCAGATGACAGATACTACTTCATTTACAATTAAGCATTTTGTTAGTGATTCCACGCAGCCCTATTTGCTGGCAGATTCACTTTTGTATCATCAGGGATTCTATAATTATTTTGCATACGATGATGGTACACCGGAACTGGGTTATGGAATTGAGCCTCTGGGCGCATCAGTAGCTGTTCAATTTACTATGGCAGTGCCGGATACGCTTCAAGGGGTACAGTTATTCTTTAATCGGACACTGAATCAAACTAATTATAAGTACTTTGATATTGTAGTTTGGGGTGATAACAATGGCAGGCCGGGTAATGAACTATATCGTAAGGAACTACAACATCCGCGTTGGAGTGAGGATATGTATGGATTCAGTATGTATACGTTTGAAAACCCGCCGATTGTAAGTGGTGTGTTTTATGTTGGATTGTATCAATCTGAATCAGGAAGCCTGAATATTGGATACGATATGGCCCGCAACAATAGTGAATACACTTTTTATAAAATCGGTGGAGAATGGAACAATAGCCAATACACTGGCTCCCTGATGCTCAGACCGGTTGTGGGTTCATCGGATTTTATTGGTGTTCAGGAACAGCTTGCCAATCAAACCGAAATGGTGAGGATATATCCAAATCCTGCAACAGAATCAATTAGCTTGTTCCTTCTTGACAAGGATTTTGCTTCATCTGAAGTAAGTCTGATTGATTTATCAGGCAGGGTGCTGCATAAGCAGGCATTTCAGTCTGGAATTGATGTTAGCTTTCTTGATAATGGGCTGTATTTCATTAGTTTACGATGTGAAAATGGCAAATCTTCTATTTCTAAACTTATGATCTCAAGGTAGCCGATGACTATTTCAAATGATGAAATCAACGAAATTGAAACTTCGGAAGAAAACAGTGAACTGTTTGAGCATTTTCGAATTGTAGCCGACAAAGGGCAATCTCCTGTTCGTATTGATCTTTTTTTACTAAACAGAATCGAAAATGTTTCGCGAAATAAGATTCAACAGACCGCAAAAGCAGGTAATATACTGGTTAACAATCAAATAATTAAATCGAATTATAAGGTAAAACCGAACGACGTGATTACGGTGGTGTTTAGTTATCCACCAAGGGAAGTTGAGATTTTACCTGAAGATATTCCGATCAATATTGTTTATGAGGATGATTATCTGATGGTTATCAACAAACAACCAGATCTGGTTGTGCATCCCGGACATGGAAATTTCTCAGGTACCCTGCTTCACGCACTTGCCTGGTATTTTGAGAAGAGTGGTCAGAAAATAGAGAACAAATTCGGATATCTGGTTCATCGCATTGATAAGGATACTACTGGATTGCTTTTGATTGCCAAGGATGAAATTACCCAGTCAAAACTCGCCAAACAGTTTTTTGATCATACCGTCGAAAGGCGCTATCATGCTTTGGTCTGGGGTGGTTTTGAAGAAGAAAATGGCACTATCAGCGGACATATTGGCCGCAGTATTCGCGACCGTAAAACTATGGCAGTGTATGAGGATGGTTCGGTTGGAAAAGAGGCAGTTACTCATTTTCAGGTGATTAAGCGATATGGGTATGTGACCTTGGTTGAATGTAAGCTCGAAACGGGTCGCACCCATCAGATCCGTGTGCATTTCAAACATATAGGTCATCCCTTATTTAATGATTCTACATATGGTGGCGATAACATCCTGAAAGGAACAACATTTACGAAGTACAAACAGTTTATTGAAAACTGTTTCAAGCTACTGCCCCGACAAGCCCTTCATGCTAAAACACTTGGTTTTCAGCATCCAGTAACGAAGGAATTTTTACAATTCGACTCCGAATTACCTGTCGACCTGGCTCAGGTAATCGCGAAATGGGAAAGTTATACTGGTTCCCGCTCTTTAGAAGAATTCCTGGATTAACGGCTTATCATGATTTTTGCCATTCGGGAACTTACCGAACTGGAAATATAGAGGATATACAATCCTGCTTGTATGGGTTCCGTTCTGATCCACATAACATTGCCATCAATTTCCTGCTGTGTCGCGATTTCCCTGCCTATACAATCAAAAAGTTGAATTGTTGTTTCTGCAGGAATTTCATTTCCAAAATGCAAACTAAAATTACCGGTTGATGGATTTGGGTACACAAATGGTTTAACCGAGATATAATCCTCCAACATTAATGTGTCTGAAGTGGTCTGGTTAGACACGATGAGCTGAACATCATAACTTCCGTATGTGTTGTAAAGGATTTCTCCAGGGTTCATTTGATCGCTTGTTTCCGGAATACCGTCTTCAAAATACCATTTATATTGGGTGATCCGACCAAACGATAAATTCTCGAAATTGGCCCTTTGTCCTGGATTCAATTCCATAAAATCTGCTTGAAATAATGCTTTGATCAGGCTATCATTCATTCCCATCCCTTCCAGACTGGTGATTCCAGAATCTAGCGGATCAAGCCAGGGCTGTAATTGCATTGTATTGTTTGTTCCGTTCTGTTGCCAGCTTTTGTAAAACTTTCCAAAGAAATCTGGCTCATCAGGAGAATCACAAAATGCACGACCACCTGTTAATGATCCGATGATGTAACCGTTTTCATCGAAAAGCGGAGAACCTGATGATCCGCCTTCAGTTACACCATGTCCATTTGTTGTTTCGTTCCAATATACCATCCAGTAATTCGCGTTTGAATTGGGGATTTCCTGATCGTAATCCACTGAAATCGGGCTTGTTGTGTAGGTTGAAATCTTCTTAATGTCGCCTTGTGGTTGATGAATGCAGGTTCCTGAGCTGCCGGTCACCTCAGCCAAAGTCCATCCATTGAAAAAGGGTTCAAAATCAGCCGGAACATCCTGATTTAGTTCAAGAAGTTTGAAATCCGAACCTGAATAAGTTGCTCCGCTAGCCTTTAGACTGGCCCCTATGATTGAACTTGGATCCGGTTCAGTTGTCGGATTTTCGCAGCCTTCGGCTTGATAATTGAAGTCAAATACCCACTTATTGTAATCAGATGCTGTTGCAGCATCGCCGCAATGATTGGCAGTAAGAAAATAAGGAGTAAAGTCTTTCAGAGTGTTGTTAATCAGTGTTCCTGAACAATAAAACAAGGATGAACCCTGTTTTACCAGCACTCTCGCAATACCTTGTTTCACGAATTTCCAGGAATCGCCTTCTTCCGTACAGTTAACATTTACTTCGCAATCGCCTGAGGCTCCGAAACCTGTCCTAAGATTATTTTTTTCAATTATTCCGATTTCAGTTAAGACGATATTGTAATCAGTAGATTGAGAGGTAGTTTCAAATTGCAAAATCATTGTTGAATCTGAGAAGTCGCATGGGAAAGCAAATTCTGACTGTGATGACTTACTTCGCTTTGTAAAGGCTCCCGTAAATAATTTTTTATTTTCGCTGATTGCAAATAGCTTTCCATTTTCACCTGGTTCGAAATTCGAAAAGTAGAAAACGAGCTTAGCAGGTAATTCAGACTTAATGCTTATTTGCCATACTTTCAAATCCAAAGAGTCGATAAAAGTCCATTCTCCGTTTGATTCAGTATTAAGTAAAACGGTCTTTGTATAACCGATTTGAAGTGGTTGACCGGTTTTATTTTCTTGTTTCCTGTCAGCATTTGAAGTTTCAAGAAAAATCGTCTCAGTATTCTGAATGCTATTGAGGGAAACAGGGATTTCTTTCTCACGGATTTGTGAGCTACTTTGGAAAGCAAGCATGCAAAATGCTATTACCAAAACAATCTGAAGATGAATAACTTGATTTTTCCTTGTCATCAAAATGAATGATGTGTTTTTGCAAAGGTAATAAAGCAATGTCAGAAAGCTGTAGTTGTCCATAGAAATGTATTTTATCCTCTTAGGCCGAGAGAACAATTATCTGTACTTTTGCTTCAAAATCGTAAACAATGATTGTTATTACAGGATCGGCCGGTTTTATTGGTAGCGTGGTTGCCGGAAAAATGGGGGAAAGATTTGGAAAGAATATTGTACTGGTAGATGATTTTATCCGGCCAGAGAAAGAGCAAAATTATCAGAGTAAGCGATTTTCAATGCTTGTTGACCGAAACCATTTTTTTACCTGGTTTGAGGAAAATTCAGAAAAAGTATCTTTTGTAATTCATCTTGGTGCACGGACTGATACGACCGAGTTTAATCGTGAATTGCTTAACGAATTGAATTTCAAATACACACAAAAAGTGTGGCAACTATGCAGCCGCTTTAAAATTCCGCTCATTTACGCTTCTTCAGCTGCTACTTACGGATTAGGTGAGTTTGGTTATTCCGAAGATACGGAATCGATTTACAAGCTTAAACCCTTGAATCCTTATGGAGATTCTAAAAATGAATTTGATAAATGGGCGTTAAATCAGAAAGAGCAGCCTCCGTTTTGGGCTGGTCTGAAATTTTTTAATGTATACGGGCCTAATGAATACCACAAAGGAAGAATGGCTTCCGTTATTTTTCATGCATTTCATCAGATTCAAACAAGCGGAAAAGTTAAATTATTTCGTTCGCACAGGCCTGATTTTGAAGATGGTAAACAGCTTCGTGACTTTGTATACGTGAAAGATGTAGCTGATGTAATTGCTTTTTTGATGGCCAATAAACCGGATAGTGGTATTTACAATCTTGGAACCGGACAGGCAAGATCATTTTATGATCTGGCTGTAGCAACTTTTACTGCACTCAACCTAGAGCCTGTGATTGAATTTGTGGATACACCTGTTGACATTCGTGATAAATACCAGTATTTTACCGAAGCAGATATGTCGAAAATGAGAGGGGCAGGTTATCCCGGGATTTTCACCTCATTGGAAGAAGGTGTGAAAGACTATGTATCTAATTATCTGATAAATACGAAATACTTCTAAGAATTTATCGAAATAAGAAAATTTATTTCTTCTGCGTTTGTTTGGCGGCCAGTTCTGAGTCAAGTGCCACAAGAAAACCACGGACCTGCATCAGGGTTTCAATAGCAACAACTTTTGCTTCCAGATCGTTTGGATTGTTTTTCAGTTCATCTTTCGCTCCCTGTAAGGTATAGCCTTTTACTTTCACCAGATGGTAGATCATATGCAGGTATTTTACATCTGCAGGTGTAAAAAGACGATTTCCTTTTTTGTTTTTCTTCGGGCGTAAAACATCAAACTCTTTTTCCCAAAAACGAATGAGAGAAGTGCTAACATCAAACATCGCAGCGACTTCCCCGATGCCGTAGTATACCTTCACAGCTTTTGCCATGGTTTAGTCCATTGTTTGACTTGGTTCAGACGATAGCTTGATAATCTGTTCGTATTCTTCAGGTGAAAGATCATTAAAGAAAAAGTGAATGGGGTTCACGGGAGCACCATTCTTGTGAACTTCAAAATGAACATGTGGTGCAGTAGATTTTCCTGTGTTTCCACTAGCGGCAACCAGTTGACCCCTTTTTACAATATCACCTACTTTTACTTTGAATTGGCTCAAATGGCTGTATGTTGTTCTGTATCCAAAACCATGATCAATTGTAAGTCTTTTACCATACCCCCAGGCTGAAACATCAGCTTCGATAACTTTACCATTTCCTACAGCAAAAACACTTGTACCGGAAGGGACAGAGAAGTCGACACCCTCATGGAATTTTTTTACTTTATAATATGGATCCAGACGAACACCAAAATAAGACGAAATTCTGCGCATATCCTTGATTTTCACAGGTTGTATGGCAGGAATTGAACTTAACATTTCTGATTTGTTTTTGGCCAGATCAAAAACTTCATCGTATGATTTCGATTGAACATATAACTGACTTGCGATTCGATCCAGTCGTTTTGCCGTTTCGATGATGATGTCAGAGTTGGCATAACCATCCATTTTTTCGTATCGGTCAGCACCACCATAACCAGCTTTTCGAACGGAAGATGGGATTGGATTTGCTTCAAAAATCACTCTGTAAATATTATCATCCCGATCCTGCATATCACTTAGTAGTTTTTCAAGACCATTGAGCCGGTCTGTCATCATTTCATACTGAAGCTTCATGTACTCAAGCTCACGTTTTTGTACTCTTTCTCTGGGCGAACCGAAGAAGTTGTACCAAATAAATACAAAGGCAGTTGCAAAAACCCCTGTTGTTGCCAGAAAATACACGAAGGTTACCAATCGCTGTTTCCATCCCAAACGAAACTTTTCGTAGGTAAGGGTAATAGGATTGAAAATATACTTGTGCGCTTTCATCTTTATCTTTAATCAATAGTACCAAATAACCGGAATACACCAGTCGATTGCCGCAAAATTAAGTAAAATCTCTACATTTGCAAGCTAAATAGCGAACTTAACATTCATTAACAGCCTCTTAATTATGACTTCAGCGGAAATACGCAGCCTGTTTATCAGTTTTTTTCAGTCGAAACAACATAGTATTGTTCCATCAGCTCCAATCGTAGTAAAGGACGATCCAACACTAATGTTTACGAATGCCGGAATGAACCAGTTCAAGGAGATATTCCTGGGTAATGTTGCAGTTAAATATCCACGTATTGCTGATACACAGAAATGTCTTCGCGTTTCCGGGAAGCATAACGATCTGGAGGAAGTAGGTTTTGATACATATCACCATACCATGTTTGAAATGCTGGGTAACTGGTCGTTTGGTGATTATTTTAAGCAAGAAGCGATTGATTGGGCCTGGGAACTTCTGACAGATGTTTATAAGATTGATAAAAACCGCCTGTATGTAACTGTTTATGGAGGAGATGCATCTGACGGACTTGAACTTGACAATGAAGCATTTGAATTCTGGAAAAAGCATGTTCCGGAAGACCGTATACTTTTCGGAAGCAAGAAAGACAATTTTTGGGAAATGGGCGATTCGGGCCCATGCGGACCATGTTCAGAAATACATGCCGATATCAGGGATGATTCTGATCGTGCTAAAGTTGATGGAAGAACTTTGGTAAACTCTGATCATCCGCAGGTGATTGAGATATGGAATCTTGTTTTCATTGAATTTAACAGGATGGCGAATGGAAATCTGGTAAAACTTCCGGCACAGCATGTTGATACAGGAATGGGATTTGAACGTTTGTGCATGGTTTTGCAAGGGGTTCAATCGAATTATGATACCGATGTCTTTCAACCATTGATTGCAGAAATAGCCCGACTGGCTGGCGTTCAATATGGTTCTGATAAAATGAAAGATGTTTCAATGCGTGTTATTGCCGATCATCTCAGGGCAGTAAGTTTTGCCATTGCTGATGGTCAGTTACCCTCAAATACAGGTGCTGGTTATGTGATCAGACGTATACTTCGCCGGGCTGTCAGGTATGGTTTTACCTTCCTGGGAGTCGAAGAACCTTTTGTTTATAAGCTTTTGACTGTTCTTACAAATCAAATGGGAAGCCAGTTTCCTGAACTTGTTTCTCAAAATGAACTTGTTACAAAAGTAATTTACGAAGAAGAAGCAAGCTTTTTAAGAACACTTGCTCATGGTATCCGGAAATTCGAACAATATGTAAAGAATCATTCAGGTGAAGTATTGGTAGATGGTGATTTTGCTTTCGAGCTATTTGATACTTATGGATTTCCTATTGATTTAACAAAATTGCTCGCAAAAGAAAAGAACCTTGATGTTGATTTTGAGCAGTTTCAGCTTAAACTCGAAGAACAAAAGAATCGTTCGAGAAAGGCTGCAGAAGTGGCTGCAGGGGATTGGGTAATCGTTGACAAAAACTTTGTAAGTACCCAGTTCATTGGATATGAAGTTACTTTTGGAAAATCAAGGATTATGCGTTATCGGCAGGTTGCGACTAAAAAACAAACCTATTTCGAGATCGTTCTGGATCAGACACCATTTTATGCAGAATCAGGTGGCCAAGTGGGAGATACAGGGTTTATAAGTGATGCAGATGATAAAATATTGATATTTAATACATTAAAAGAAAATAATCTGATTGTTCATTTGACGGAATCTTTACCACAAAACATTGAAAATGAATTTGATGTAAGTGTGAATGTAGATCGCCGTCAAAAGATTATGGCAAATCACAGCGCTACGCATTTGATGCATGCCGCATTAAGAAAAGTACTTGGAACTCATGTTGAGCAAAAAGGTTCGCTGGTTGATGATGAAAAACTTCGGTTTGATTTCAGTCATTTCAGTAAGATGACAAGCGAAGAAATCAGGAAGGTCGAGAGTCTGGTAAATGAAAAAATTCGAGAAAATGTTGCAGCTCAGACACTTACTGATGTTCCTGTTGACGATGCAAAGAAAATGGGTACCATGGCACTTTTTGGTGAGAAATACGGTGATTATGTTCGCGTTGTAACTTTTGATCCTTCCTATTCTGTTGAACTATGTGGGGGAACCCATATTCCCGCAAGCGGTCAGATTGGTAATTTCCGGATCGTTTCTGAGAGTGCAATTGCTGCAGGCGTTCGTCGCCTTGAAGCTGTCACCGGATTTGCAGCTGAAATGTATGTTCAAAATCATTTTGATCAGCTACAACAGGTAAAAGAAATCCTGAAGAGTGCAGGTGATGTGGTAAAGAGCGCACAACAGGTTGTTGAACAGAATCACCATCTACAGAAGTTGATCGAAAATCTGATTACTGAAAAAGCAATGGAAAAGGCCAGTGTCCTCAGGACGAAAACCGAAATTATTAATTCAATTCAGTTTATTGGTGCTGTACTTGATGAAGACGGGGAATTTCTGAAGAACGTTGGAGGTTTTTTAAGAATAAATGCTACTAATACCATTGCATTGCTGGGAGGAAAATCTGGGGAAAAGGCTTCTTTATGTCTTGTAATCTCTGATGATCTGGCTGAAAGTAAAGGGCTGGATGCATCAAAAGAAATCCGTGAGGCAGCTAAAGCTATTCAGGGCGGTGGCGGAGGCCAGAAGCACTTAGCAACTGCTGGTGGAAAAAATCCGGAAGGGATTCAGAAGGCTTTTGAAATTATCAGAAATTTCATAAACAGCATTCCAGTGTAGATAAATTCATTAAATAGCTGATATACAATATTATAATTCAGAATACATTGTTAATAACTACTGAATTAAAAATTATCCTTAAGTAAGAAGCAGCAATTTTTTGCAATAAATTTACACTGAATAAAAATATGCGGTTTGTAAACTGCTATTTTTGTGTAATATAGTCAATCAATTTGACCCTATGAAAAAAGTAACACTTCTGTGTGCGTTGTTTTTAGGTATTTCCAGAGTATTTGGACAGGCTACTGATTCGTATGAATTAGAGAACTTTTCAATTATGAGTCCGGTACAGTCCCAGATCACATACGCCAAAGGCTGGTCGATGCAGGACAACGGAAAATGGGCATACCGCGACAATACAATTCCCTTTTCTGACAGCAGGACCAACACTTCCCGCATTGCCGGTGTTGAAGAATTAGGTCAGGAAAATTTTACTTCAATCGAACTACGGAAGATTATGATTGATGATATTCAATATAATGTTTTGATCAGAAAATATAAAGATGGGGAATATGAATTTCCACTGATTTCTCAGGGTTGGATTAATTATTTGTCACTTGATTTTTTTGTGTTTCGAGGTGAAAAGTTATCTGAGTTACTTCCTGAGAAAACCCAGTTCAACATCATGTATCTTGTTGATCTTGATTGTTTTATAGCTTCTAATGTCAAAAATTATGAGAAGAATATTTTTATTGATGAAGATCTTGAGTTGAAAAGCAATTCAACTGGTGTAGTGCGTGGGTTTGACCGATACAAGGGAGGTTATGAAGAAGCTATCATTAAAAAAATTCAGGAAGTAAGATCCGGAAAACAAATATCTGATGGCAACCTGATTTTTGCTGTTTATCCTATCAAATCTGATGATAAAGAGGTCGTTAGATTTAAGTTTGTTAAGTCTTACAAAAATGATAATCTTGTGAGGATGCAGGTTTCTCCTGATAATTGGCGCGAACTTTTTGAGGAAAGTTTCTATGAAGTAGATTTCTCGAGCTATTCAAGTTTCATTCAGGATTCGAAAAATTATTTTATTGATGTTGAGACAGCACCAACGGAATATTCTACGAATTATAACTGGGGAATTCTACGGTATCAGATCGGTGACTATCTAGGAGCTCTTGAGGCATTTGATAAAGCAATTGAAGAGAACCCTGAAACTGACGATTTCATGATCTATTCTTATCGTGGTAATACGAAAAGTAAGAGTGGAAGGTATTATGATGCGATTGCAGATTTTACAAAAGCTATTGAGTTAAAACCTACTAAAGTGATCGATTATTCGAACTGGGTTAAAAATTATTTCAACCGTGGAGTTGCTAAGTTTTATATTGACGACAAAGAAGGCGCTTGCGAAGACTGGAAGAAATCTTATGATCTGGGATATGGAAGTGCAAGTGAGTATCTGGATCAATATTGCGGACAGAAATCAAAATGAGGATTCAGATGAGTATCAGACGTTTTCTTTTAATCCTGATCTTAATATCTGTTTGTCAGATCGTTGAGGCACAAAATAAAGTTAAGGAAAAGGCTTATTCTCAGTGGCAGATCGGTGCGAACCTAGGATTCTCGCAGTATTATGGCGATATCAGCAACAAGAATTATTTCCAGAAGTTTAATGGAGAAATAGGATTCTCTATTTCTGGTTTTGGTCGGTATCATTTCGATCCTCTCTGGGGCGTAGGTTTAAATATTCATGGAGGCAATATCGGAAGTACAAAGGTTAATTTCTCGAATGGTGATGTTGCTAATCTGGAATGTTATGCAGGAATCTTTAATTTCGATGGTCATTTTTACCTCAATATGAGTAATCTTTTCTGGGGTATGAACGAAAAAAGAAAACTCGATCTTTACGGAACTGCCGGTATTGGTTTTATTCGGTGGAATAGCTGGCTTGGCAATTCTATTACCGGTGAAATCAGTATTGAAAACGGAACAGTTGTTCCTGGATACAGTTATAAGACTTCTTCTGCTTATTTTCCTGTAGCTCTTGGCGTTGAGTATAAGGTAACTCCAAATCTTGGAATTACTGCTGAAGTGGCCATATATACTGTGTTTTCAGATGATGTCGATTTTTACAATGATGGGTTTGGAAACGATATTCTATCCTTCACATCAATCGGACTGACTTATCATTTTGGTGTTGCAAGTTCTAAAAAAGAGCGTAAACCTCCAGTTATTTCTTCACCTTCAGAGCCTGTCAAAGTGATTGATTATGATGTATTTAATACAAAACCTATTAAAAGTTCAACAGTTATTCCCGCATTAACGATTACTGATAACAGGACAACAGAGCCAATGCCTTTCGAGTTTAGGGTTCAGGTTCTGGCACATAGCTCCAAAGTGGATAATATCAAAAGGTATTTCCCAAACGTTGTTTTCGACTATGAATTAAGAGAAAATCATTTCGGAGGAATCTATCGATATTCAACAGGATCTTTTCAAAGCTTTAGTCAGGCCGAAGCCTATAGTCAAACAATGCGAAGTCGTGGAATACATGATGCATTTGTTGTGGCGTATGAAAATAATATCAGGATTACAATTTCGCCTGATATGAAGCGTAAATAGCACTTATTCTGATATTTAACTGATAATAAAAAGCTGCTGAATTGAAGAATTCAGCAGCTTTTTTATTGTTAAGAGCTTTACAAACTTAATACTCCTGAGGCAAAGCCATCATCTGTTCATAAGTAAAAACAGGCCCATCTTTGCAAACAAAGACCGGTCCTACATTGCATCTGCCACATTTTCCAAATCCGCATTTCATACGGTTCTCAAGCGTTGTAAAGATATCATCATCCTTGAATCCGTATTTTTTCAGGATAGGCATGGTATATTTGATCATGATTGGAGGACCACAAAGTACTGCAATTGTGTTTTCGCTTTTCGGAGCCATCTTTTCAAGAATTGTCGGAACAAATCCAACTTCCCCTGTCCATTCAGGTGTTTGTCCGCCGGGGTCAACTGTTGTTACCAGATTGATATCCGGACGATCGTCCCATTCTTTCAACTCATCTTTATAGACAAGGTCATGAACTGTTCTGGCACCATACAGAATGGTGATGTCTTTGTATTTTTCACGCAGATCAATTGTGTTCCAGATGACGCAACGCATGGGGGGTAAGGCAATTCCACCGGCAATGTATAATAGGTTTTTGCCTTCCCATTGTTCAATAGGAAATGTGTTGCCATAGGGTCCACGAACACCTATTGTATCTCCGACTTCTAATTTGGAAAGAGCAGTTGTTACCCTGCCTGCTTTTCTGAATGTACATTCTATATAGTCTTTTCTTGTTGGTGATGATGCAATACAGAAAGTTGATTCCCCTTCACCCATCACCGAATATTCTGCAAATTGCCCGGCTTTAAAGCTAAACTGATCTGCTTCTTCCTGATTTTTAAACTTCAGACGAAAGGTCATTACATCGGAAGTTTCCTCCACGATGTTCGCGATTTGCATCAGATAGGGTTTATAAATGTTTTCGTGCATAAAACTCAGGTTTCAAATGTGTTGTAATTCTTCTAACTGTTCTGCAATGTTCATATCAACCGGACAAGCTCTTGAGCAACGGCCGCAGCCTACACAACCCAATGACTTATTATTGTCGGGCATATAGGAAAATTTATGCATGATACGTTGCCTCCATCGCTGACTTTGAATTTCACGTGGATTATGTCCGGAAGTATGCAGTGTAAACAGGCCAAATCCACAGGAGTCCCAACTGCGGTACCGACGGCCATTCTTGCCTTTTGATTCGTCCTGAATATCAAAACAGGCACAAGTTGGGCAAACATAAGCACATGCCCCGCAACCGAGGCAACGTAGCGAGTTTTCAATCCAGAATGGATGATCAAATTTGTCCTTCAGATTTTCTGTAAGCTGCTGATGATCAAATCGTTTTGCTGGTTGGGGTGATACTGTATTTTCAGAAGATGACTCCTTGAATAAATCAGCATGATTTGTGATGATTGATTTTCCTTTTTCTGTAATTCCGTTAACAAAGAAATCTCCGTTTTCCAGTTTACAAAGTAAGATATCACTTCCAATTGTTGAATCCGGACTTAATCCAACTGATGTACAAAAACAAAATTCATCAAAATGATGACAGGCTAATCCGACAACAAGCAGTTTTTCAAGTCTTTTCACGAAAAATGTATCCGTGGTACTCCAACAGAAGATGGATTTTAACACTTCATAGGCTGCATTATCGCATGGGTGTGATCCCCAGAGTACTACTTGCGGAATCTGATCAGTATCAGGTTCCTGCATACAGGTTTCTGTTTTTGTTGTCGTATAGTAGAGCAGGTTTTCTACTTTTGGAAATACCAGATTTTTTACTGACAAGGTTGATTGAATATGATCATAACTGATTTTGGAATACTCAGGATTATATTCAAACTCAATTTTGTTGTTCTTCCCGGCAACAGGACCGTATACTTTAGCTGTTTCTGACAGTCTGCCGTATAATTTTTCAAGCCCCTCTTTGGTGATGATTTTATGAAGCGGTTCCATATCAGATAATGAAGGTTTCTTTATCGTTTGGTTTATAACTTGATAATACCGAATCCATTTTTTCCGAAGTTCCGGCGTAAACTCCAAACTTCTCATGTACTGTATCAACCATGTGCATCGTTAACAGATGGCAGGGAATGTCAACCGGACAAGCATCTCCGCACTGTCCGCAACTGATGCAACGACCAGCCAGATGCATGGCCCGCAAAATATGCCAGTCAAAATTACCATGAGGGTTGGCCTGAACCGGAATCCATTGCGGCTGATTACATTCAACAGCGCAGCGATTACAATAACACATCGGGCAGGCCTGACGGCAAGCATAACACTTGATGCATTTTGAAAGTTCGTTCTCCCAATATCCAAATCGCTCTTCAAGGTTCATCTTGCTGAGGTTTTCCAGAAGAATTCTGTCTTTTTCAGGATTACGCATATCTGTCTTATCGACAAAGTTTTGCATGACCTCAACGTTCTCGAAATCGAGTATTTGCTCGTCTTTGCCGATTCCAATCACAACTATTTGGTCAGATGTTAGTTGCCGTTCTGAAATCAACATTAAAATGCTTCGCATGACTGGGATCGTAGCAATAATTGCCATTTTGCCCATATGTTTTACCTCATGCTTGGTGAGGTATACTGCCAGATTTTGAGTGCAGTTTTGGTTAAAATCGAGTTGACCAGTTGCCGAACTATCTGTAATAAATACCGGCCTTGATTTTCCGGATTTATTCACACAGTAACCGATTACGACATCGGCTGTCTTATTGTCGAGTAGTTGCTTTGCTTTCTCAGCTATGGGATTCATGACCGATCTCCTCTTCAATTTTAGTGTTTACAAGATTTTTGTAGGAAACATACGGGCCCATCTCTCTGATCTTTGAAACGCTTGTATTAACAACCTCAGCCCATTTTGCTCCTTCGGCAGCAGATACCCAGGAAAAGGTAATCCTTTCCATATCAATACCCATGAAATCCATTAATTCTCTGAAAACAATCCAGCGTCTTTTTGCATGAAAGTTGCCGGATGTATAATGACAATCATTTGGATGACAGCCTGATACAATGATCCCATCTGCTCCGTTTGCGAAAGCCTTCAGCAACAGCATGAAGTCGATTCTTCCTGTACAAGGGAAACGAATTATCTTCACATTGGCTGCATATTTGATTCGGCTTGTTCCCGTTAGGTCTGCTCCGGCATAAGTGCACCAGTTGCAGACGAAAGCGACTATTTTAGGTTCAAACTCTGACATATAATGTATATCTTACGTTTAATATTCGTTTAATAAAGCCATTACTTCGCTGTAGACCTGTTGGTTAGAATATCCATACAAGTCAATCGATTTCGAACGGCATAAGGCGACACAGGTGCCACAACCCTGACACAAACCTTCGTTTATTCTGGCCAGAGATTTAATGATTTTGCCATCACGGGTTTTGATATCTTCCTGCTCAATCGCCTGATAGGGGCAGACAGTCTGACAAAGGAAACAACCCACACAAGTTGAATACATGGGCGGACTTGTTCGGTTTACGACTGCCACAAGCGGCTCGCGTGTTAATTGATCCTTTGAGAATAGTGCTGCAACTTTGACGGCTGCTCCGGAAGCCATTGAAACTGAATCAGGGATGTCTTTGGGGTTCTGACAGGCTCCGGCAAGAAAAATACCTCCGGTATTTGTTTCAACAGGCTTGAGTTTTGGATGTGCTTCTGCGAGGAATTTATGCGCATCGTACGACACATGAAGTTTCTGTGCAAGCTCTTCAGCTCCCGTACTTGCGACACTGGCAGTCGCGAGAACTACCATATCAGCTTCAATTTCAACAGGCTGAGCGCCTAATAATGTATCCACACCTTTTACAATCAGCTTACCACCTCGTTCATAAACTGTGCTAACGCGGCCACGGATATAGTTAACGTAATCGTCCTCGATGGCCCTTCGGACGAATTCATCATAGTTTTTACCTGCTGAGCGGATATCCATATAAAAGACATGGGCGTTGCCATCATGAACTTTATGCTTGTACAACATTGCATGTTTGGCTGTATACATACAGCATATCTTTGAACAATAGGAAATTCCTTTTGCCGGATCACGAGAGCCTGCACAAGCAATGAAAACAATGTTTTTTGGGATTTCTCCGTCAGAGAGTCTTCTTATTACACCACCTGTTGGTCCGGAAGCTGACGCCAGTCTTTCAAACTGCAATCCATCGATCACATCTTTATACTTTCCGTAGCCGTATTCGGGGAAGAAATCAGCACGTTTAATGTCAAAACCAGTTGCAACGACAATGGCTCCGATTTTTACTTCGATGATTTCGTCTTCCTGATCAAAACGGATGGCTTTTGTCGGACAAACGATCTCACAAACCTTACATTTCCCTTTAATGTAATAGGTGCAATTTACTTTGTCAATGACAGGTTTGTTTGGAACTGCCTGTGGGAAAGGAACATAGATTGCATGCCGCATTCCCATGCCTTCCTCGAATTCGTTTGGAATTTTCTTTTGCGGACACTTTGTGATGCATAATCCACATCCTGTACAAATACTTTCATCAAGGCTCTTTGCTTTCTTACGGATCTTCACATTGAAATTTCCGATAAAGCCTTCGACCAATTCAACTTCAGCATAGGTATAAAGTGTAATATTCGGATGCTGAGCCACTTCAACCATGCGTGGAGTGAGAATACATTGTGAGCAATCAAGTGTTGGAAATGTTTCGGATAATTGTGACATATGACCACCTATTGATGGTGATCTTTCGACCATGATTACTTTGTGACCTGTGTTAGCAATATCAAGGGCTGCCTGAATTCCGGCAATCCCACCACCAATTACCATTGAAGTTTTCGTGACCGGAACCTTGATGGGCTGAAGGGCTTGGTTATGCTTTACCTTTTCAACCTGTGTCCTGACAATATCTATTGCCTTTTCGGTGGTTAATTCTGTCCGTTCGTGAACCCATGAACAATGTTCGCGCAAATTGGCCATTTCGCACAAATATGGATTCAATCCACCTTCGGCACAGGCTTTCTGGAAAGTGGGCTCATGCATTCGTGGAGAACAGGCCGAAACAACAACACCTGTTAATTTATGTTCTTTTATGGCATCTTTGATAAGTGTTTGACCCGGGTCGGAGCACATATATTTATAGTCCATAGCAAACGTTACGTCTTTCAGATTTGCAATGGTGGAGGCCACCTTTGCACAATCGACAGTAGCGCTGATATTTTCTCCGCAATGACAAACAAAAACTCCTATTCTTGACATAGTTCAGAATATTTACTTTTCAACTTCTGGTAAAACAGCTTTTTCTTCGATTTTCGGGAATTTCACTGATACAAAATGCCGGTCGATTCCCATTTGTTCCGGA
>CAZVKW010000002.1:15539-22394 GCA_964627945.1 uncultured Lentimicrobiaceae bacterium | reverse complement strand
GTTTGAGGATCTTCGGCGCGATCATAATTCAGTACTTTCGGAGGGCGAACCATCAGACAACCATAGTAGCAGGCAACTTTATAATTAAATGGTTTGATCAGTTTCGACTCAATTTTATCCAGAATATACCTATCGATGAATTCAATTACATTAATAATCTCAATTTCACCTTTATAGGGGATGTCGAGTCCTGTTGCAATTCTGTTTTTTAATTCAGGATGTTTGTTCAGCTCATGACGTGTAACGATCAATCGACTATAGCATGCCGCGCATGGCACTAGTATCTTTGTCATTCCCTGTTGCTCAGCCAATCCGATGATTCGAGCTGGCAGGGCAAGCGATAATTCTTTGTTCAGATTGTGGGCTGCAGTAGCTCCACAGCAGTTCCAGTCGTTGATTTCGGTCAGTTCGATGTCGAATGCTTTTGCAAGCGCAAAAACTGATTGGTTATAATCGCGGGCTGATCCTTTCAGTGAGCAGCCCGGGTAGATTCCAATTTTCATGGTTGTTGCCTTTATGAATTCGTTTTATTGAAAATCTTTGCCAATTCTGATCTTCCTTTGATGATCTCAGGAATGAAATGAAGTTTTCCCCTTGAAATCATCTTTGGGGCGAGCGTAATATCCTGCGTTAATTTATAGGAACGGCGCTTATAATCAACGATAAGTCCCAGTTCGAACAGTCTTCCGGTGTATTTAATGGATGAAAGGAAGGATTTATGGAAGGAAATAATGTTTTTGGATTGCGGATTCACCTGTTTCGTTCTGATTGATTCCTGTCGGAGATAGTCCATCATGGATGGAATATCAATTTCATACGGACATCTCGAAAGGCACATTTCGCAAGTCAGGCAGAGCCATATGGCTTTTGAACCCAGTACTTTCTGATCATTTTCCTTGCGTTCAGTCTGCAGCAGGCGCATAACCATGCTTGGTGGAAGATCCATTTCTGCAGCAACCGGACAACCAGCTGAACATTTCCCACATTGATAGCATCGTTGAACTACAACTTCGGCATTTTTCTCGATACTGGCTGCCAGGCTGTTACGTTCTGATTTTGATTCGTGGTGTGACATATAAATCTGTATTTATCTTAAACAATGCTCGAAAAAAGCCTGATAAACTGAACCCTTTCATACATCGAAGGGTTAATAATATTTTTGTGACTCAGTTTTCCTTTGAAATCATTGATTGTGTTGAAGTTATGTTTATGCATCCAATCCTTAATTTCTTCCAGAATCACAGGAATGATATCGAAATGATGCTTATAGAAAACGGATACCATTTGAACAGCGTCTGCGCCCGATAACAACTGTTTAATCACGCTTGATGAATTATGAATCCCTGTTGAAGCTGCAATATCGCAATCGATCTTGCCTGCCAGCAAAGCAACCCAGCGAAGCGAATGGCTGTATTCATTTTCGGTACTGAACATATTGGAGGCTGTAACCTGAATCAGGTCGATATCAATATCAGGATTGTAAGGGCGGTTGAAAAGTGTCAGACCGGCAATCCCACTTTGTGACAAGGCAAGGGCAGAATGCGCCAGACCCGAAAAATAGAATCCTATTTTTAGTGAAATAGGAATTTTAACGTATTTCTTCACTTCCTGAATAATATCAAAATAGAGCTTCTCGTGTTCTGAGCCTGATTTATTAATGTCAGAAGGTAATACGTACACATTCAGTTCAATCGCATCAGCTCCGGCTTGTTCAAGTCGTTTGGCGAAAAGTGCCCAGTCGTATTGGGATTTACAATTGATGCTGGCGATCAACGGAATTTTGCAGACTTCCTTCGCTTTTTTCAGGAAACTGATATAATGTTCGAGTGCGTTTTCAGTAGCATAATCTGTAAGATATTGATACGCCTCATCATAATATTGTTCTTTTTCATTCACGATTTTCTGGAATGCTGATTTCCAGCGAATTGCTCCCTCATCCTGCGACGAAATAAGTGCTTCGGCTTCGAACTGAATCTGTTCTTCAAATACAGATTTAAGAACGATCGCTCCGGCACCGGCAGCTTCAGCTTTGATCAGATTGTCGAGTGAGGAAGATAAACCGGAACTCCCGACGATGATCGGATTGCGAAGTTTGAGTCCGAGATAGTTACATGATAAATCAATCATCTTTTCTCAATTTATTATGAAGTAATGAAATGCTAAATTACTTAAATACAGTGTTTTAATTTAATAATACATTGTTAAATAATTAACAGAACAGAACAAAATTATGACTTATCTTGGTATGTTTTACATAAATTATTAAAAATATTCAGTTTAATTAGGTGTTTTCTGTTACAAAAAAAACTATGGGTTTAAAATACAGAAAATCAGTATTATAGGAATGTAAGTTTACCTAAATCTGTTCTGGAAATAGGAAAGGAAGGGTATAGAAATTTATCCTAAGCCAAACTTAATTTAGTATTGGAAAGGGAAAATAGTGAGGAATTATGGCAATAGATTGCCTATCAAACAGAAGGAATTGTGTCAGTTTCCAGAATGAGGCCTTTATTGCCCGATCTCATCCTTTGTTTCTTCCAATTCATCGCTTTCACGTTCTTTGCGCATTTTCACGACTGGATTGTCAGATGTTCCGGTAATTGTCATTGGAATCCCAACCAATCCCAAAGGGGGTAAACCAAGTCTCAGGTGCAGATTAAGTTTGCCATCGAATGAGGTCTGACCATAAAAAGTCGGGCGGAATCCAAAAAATTTCATCTTCGTTTCTTCAATGGTGATAATGTTGTTAGCGATCGAAGAATTGATCATCACAGCCTTGAGGTCGGGATCACGAATACTGTCTTTTCCAACTGCTTTACCTACAGCATTAAACAGTTTCAATCCTCTTACCTTCACGTTTTCAAGTTTGATAAAACCTTTACCTTTCAAGCTTGGATAAATGGCATCCATTTTTTCATTCAGTCTGCCTGAGATCGCATATTCCATCGAGATCAAACCTTCGGTATTTCCGGCTGATGTAGCCAGTTCGCGGAAAATCGGAATTTCATTGTAGGCTCTTTTCACATCAAATGAATCAGCTTTAACAGAGAAGGTGAAATTTGCTTTCAGAGAATCGACAGGTAAATAGGAAGCGTTCATTGCAATGGCTGCACCGGCAATATTAAACTGTGTCTTGTCGAGCTCCATTTTTCCTTCTTTCAATTTGATTGTTCCCTTCAGATCATTAACAATCGTTTTATTATATTCAATTTCCTGAATATCAGCATTTATGCTAAGATCAAAATCAGTCGGGAGCAATACAACACCCGTTGATGCCACAGTAGTTGTGTCGATTTCCGAATTGGTCGATGTCATGAAATCCTCCATCTCAAGACGCTGACTTTTAATTAATAGGTTTCCTTTTAACACCTTGTTTAACAGACTATAACCAATGAAATCCTGCATATAGCCCGATAATTCGATATGGTTGTTGTCATAATCGAGCGAAGTTCCGCTGAGCCATGCTTTGTCATTTTCAATTTTTAGGAATGCTGCCGGAATCAGGAATGGAAACGGATAATCGCTGCTTATCATGCTGAATTTCTGTAATTCGAGTGTTCCACTGTTGTTCAGATTCTGATATTTTCCCTGTTCGGCATCTGATTGTTTTCCATGCAGACTCAGTTGTGCTTTCAGCCAACCACTTACTGAATAGTTTTCGATGGCAAAAAGCTGGTACAGATTTCCCAGGTTCAGGGTTCCATTTGCTTCCAGATCGTATTGCAGATCATCGAAATTTTTAAGACTTGTGCTCACAGCAAAGGATTCCTGATCGAATATGAAAGATACGGGCTGAAATATAATGGCGAGATCGTTTATGGACGAACCGGTGCTTTGAATCAAAGCATCAATCTCAATCTTTTCGAGCGCTTTTGGATGAAATGCAGTCTGGATCAAGCCGTTCTGTAGTTTTATTTTGCTGTCTATTAACGGAATTATTTGTTTTTCAGCGTCGTATATCCCGTTTACTTTAGCAGTCATCCATAATTCACCACCTAGTTTTAAAGAATCCAGACCAATTGCCTGAGACAGTAGATCAAGATTGATTTTACTTTCCATACTCAAATTGATCTCAGGAATGGTCAATCCCTTTGTTTCTAGTTGAAATGAAGTGTTTTCTCCGTGTAATTTGAAAGACAAAGGATCGACATTTACTAATAAACTGTCAGTATTCAGTTGCGGAAGCAAAATTGAAGCTTTCATATTGATGTTTTCGAGTGGAGCCGTAGCATCCTTATGCTGAATTGTACCTTCAATTATTTCAGTTGAGAGCCTGAAATCAGGTTCCTGTATGGGAGAGATTCTTGATGACCCGGTCATATCAATATTGAGCGAAACTTTTCCGCCAAATTTTGTGGAAGAAAACCAATTGTTATACTCAGGAGGCATGACTGAAAACAGATTACTGAAATCAGTATTTTCGCTATTCATATGAAAATCAATATCATACCCATTATCGAGAAGACTCATTGTTCCATTGAAATTTATTGGTAGGGAATTTATCAGCAATTCATTTTTAATAAGGTCAAATTGAAATGTTTCAATATTAATTCCGGTAACCATCCTTCCTTTCACGTCTTTTTCAGTAAGATAAGTGGTTCCGTCGTAGGTGAAACTTACGTTTTCAGCAAAAATGCCGGATTCAAGCCGGAAAACATTATTATCAAATTGGCCGTTTCCGAGATACTCAAGATTACCAATTTCGAATGACATTGGAAAAGAATCATCTCTGTATTCAATCCTGCTTCGCGTTATCGTTATTCCAGTGATCTTCAAATGTGTTTCTGAAGGAGGTGCATCTGTAATCTCTGTCGCTGTTTCGGAAGATTTGTAAATATCATAATTGGTTTTGCCTTCTTTGTCTCCAAGAATTTTGAAGGTGCTTTCATCGAAGAAAAGCTTGTTTACTTCAAGTGATTTTCCACCCAGAGAAGCGAGATTAATTCCTAAACTTAGTTCTTTCCCTTTTGCAAGTGTGTCATTATCAAATGGTTTTGATCCTGTAATTGAGAAATTGTAAAGTGTGAATGTCAGGTTTGGAAAATGTTTGAAAAAAGAAAGATCAGCATCTTTAAATTCAATTTTGCTTTCAAGATTCTGTTCTGTAAAGTTTTTAATCTCTTTGGTCACAAGTCCAGGAAACAAAATTGGAAACAAAAACATCAGTAGAAAAATGCTCCCTATTGTTAATCCGCTTATTTTCAGTATTTTAATTATGGTCTTCTTCATGTTTTCTGATGTGATTTAACTTTAAACAAAACATCCGCTTATGGATGGTAAAATTAGCGAATTAGCGGATAAGGCTTAAAATGAAATCAATTTATCAGAAGAATATGTAAAAAGATCAATCTCTAATTAAATGTAATTCTAGTTGTTCCAGGTCGGAAAATAGAATCCGATTTTGACTTGCAATTGATTTTCAGCGACTTTTGTGTAATAATGAATTGGATTTAAAGGATCGGAAGGTGCTCCGGATGTTAAATTCGGATTGTAACCTACAATATTATCACGGGCAACAATCATCTCCCAATACAACGAGACATACCCACCCATCTTCCCTCCAAAAAATATGGTTGGGCTAACAAACGGACTGTATTTTACCTGAATAGCATGTGAAAGATTGGTATTGCCATTTTCACCGTTGTGATCCTTTTTATTGATACCAAAATTAACACCGGTAATAAATAATAGGGCCGTCTTGTTTCCAATATTGGTTCTGTATCCGCCATTGATACCATAAAGTATTTTCCAGGAACCTCCCATCGTACTGATAACGTATCTGTCAGTTGGCTTTTTTGTTGGGTAATAAGTGTAACGATAAGGAAATCCAAGTGTTCGCATCGATAGATTAATGCCAGCCAGATAGTGTTTGTTGCTAAAAGCCCATGAAGTAGTCAAATCTAAAAGGTGATTATTGCTAAATACCGCTTCTTCATTGGTGCTTTCATCTTCATACAATAATTCCAGATTCTGACAATGATCTGCAGTCAATGGATCGAGAAAAGTATTAAAATCATCAAGAATGGCTTTTCCGTTATTCACCGAAGCAATTCGGGCCAGGAAATAGATTATTCCCTCAAAATTTCCTGTCGAAACATAGTCTTCTGTTGAAACAATACCTTTTAACTCACCCATAATTGTGGTTCGTGAATCCTTAAGATCTGTGCTGATTTCATTTGTATATTGGTTCTGAATTGCATAGAGTCCGGTTACATTGGTTTTGTCATATCCGCCTCCAACATAAAACTTCTCAAAATTCATGATGTCGATTTGCGTCATGGCCATGAAAGGCAGAAATGCAAATGAGAAAAATAGAATATATTTCATAATTATCTGATTTAAAGTGGTATAGAATATATTTCAACTCTTTTTTCGGTGCCATTGTCATTCATAATGGCGAATATTTTGTCGGTGCCGAAATAGATATTAACGCCATATGATGAAACAGGTAATGGATAGGTTTTTTGAACACCGTATTTGTCAATCATTGTTCCATTCGAGTAATAAAAGTTCCCATTTCTGAATGCGGTAAACTGCATTTGGATAGGCATATCTTTAAAGAGTTCGACAAGATTATTGTCACCGATTACCATTCTGTAATTACTCAATGTCATATTTGATGTATTTGGGACATCTCTAATTAGGCCAAGATATAAGGTGTCAGCCACTTTATCAATAAATGTTTTTCCTTTATAATCAATATGGTAATCGGGAGAGTTGAAGTTTAAAATAATTGTATCAAGTGTTTCAGCACCACGAGAAATTCCAATATAATTTGATTCATTTGTCTGGTTGAAAAAGCTGGAAAACATATTGCTTTTAAGATCATAAGGAAAGGTTGAAAATGATTCATCA
>CAZVKW010000002.1:0-15439 GCA_964627945.1 uncultured Lentimicrobiaceae bacterium | reverse complement strand
CTGGACAATCAGTGTTGAGCGGCTAGTTTATCTGCCATGATATTAACCAGATTTTGCAAAGGACGTTTGGCCATCATTGCAAGCATAGGGTTGAGGTCAGCGTCTAACAGGATATTCACTTCTGATTTTTCGCCGTTTTCACGAATATGAGATGACAGAGAGAAACTGAATGGTGCTTTACCATCTGGTATAAGTGAAACAATTGAATTGGGTGTTCTTTCCTGAATTTTCAGATTCAGATCAGTCATTCCCTGAATGGTAAATGAGCAGGTATCGGTTCCGGCTTTCCAGTTGATAACCTGTTCGGGCATCAGTTGACCCAGATTCTGCAAATCAGAAAGGAATGCAAAAACCTTTTCTGCAGGTGCGTTTATTTCTTTCCAATTGCTTGTAAATTCCATGAAATCAGGATCATTAATATATTAGTCTAAAATTTAGAACTCCATTTCTGTGGATCAAGTTGCCATTCTTTCAATGATACCAATTCGTCGTCAGTCAAATAGTTTTCATCAAGGGCTTTGGCGAGCAAGGTTTCATAATCTGTTAAGGATGTAAGCTCACAATCTGCTTTTTTGAAATTTTCAACCGAAACGGGCAGGCCATAATTGAATATTGCAACCATGCCTTTCACATAAACACCTGCATCCCGAAGGGCCTGAACTGCATTCAGACTACTTCCGCCAGTTGATATTAAATCTTCGATAACTACAGCTGTTTGTCCGGTTTCAACAACGCCTTCAATCTGATTTGTTAAGCCATGAGCTTTCTTTTCAGAACGCACATATGCAAATGGAAGTCCCAGTTCCTGCGCTACCAAAGCTCCCTGTGCGATGCCGCCGGTTGCAACACCGACTATCAGATCAGGTTTTTCATATTTTTCAAGAATGACATTTACAAATTCCTGTCGGATATGGGTTCGGATCGTATGGTAAGAGAGCGTTACACGGTTATCACAGTAGATCGGACTTTTTAATCCTGATGCCCAGGTAAAAGGTGATGCCGGATTGAGTTTTATTGCTTTAATTTGCAATAGAAAACCGGCAAGTATTAAAGCGGAATCTTTGTTAACTTTCATGGAGCAAAAATACATCTTTTTTTGTGATCAAAGGAGTCTCGTTCTTCGTTCGGGTATTTCTCAAACTGAATTGTCAGAAGGCTTCACGCATCGTTCAGCAATGAATTCGTCCGAATTGCTTGACTTGATTCATCAATGGATTAACAAGCACATAAACAGTGACTTATGTATTCTGGCAGCTGATGAAATCGGGGATATTTCCTCTCTGATCAAACAGCGTTATCCCGAGATTCCAGCTGCTGGTGGATTGGTTTTCAATGCACAAAAAGAAGTCTTATTTATCTATCGATCAGGCTATTGGGATTTACCAAAAGGACATGTTGAAAAAGGAGAATCGTTCGATTATACTGCCATTCGTGAAGTTGTTGAAGAGACCGGATTAACACAGATTAGTATTCAACATGAACTTTTTCCTACACGTCACTTCTATTTTATGAAAGGACGATGGCAGATAAAACTTACCCAATGGTATCTGATGCATTCGCCGCTCGATGGACCTCTGTTCCCTCAATTATCAGAAGGAATCGAGAAAGCAGAATGGGTAGATTATTGGAGATTGCCTGACATTCTCATGCATTCTTACCGTTCGGTGCGCGAGAGTCTGGGCGAAGCTATTGTTTCCCAAATGAAACACTGATTGTTATAACTTTGTCAGAATTTCGAAATGTATGAAAAGGAGAGCTGTTTTTCCAGGTTCATTCGATCCAATCACCCTTGGTCATGAATCCATTGTTTTGCGTGCCTTGCCGCTATTCGATGAAATCATCATTGCAATCGGCAGCAATGCATTGAAAAATTATTATTTCACTATTGAACAGCGAAAAGCCTGGATTGAAGAGGTGTTTCGTGATTATCCGCATATATCTGTGACAACCTATGAAGGATTAACGGTGGATTTCTGCAGGCAACAGAATGTGAATTATATTCTGAGAGGTCTGCGGACCTCAGCTGATTTTGAATTTGAACGGGGCATTGGTCAAGTAAATAAACAGATGTATCCTCAACTGGAGACTGTTTTTTTGCTTACAACACCAGAGCTTACTGCAATCACTTCGAGCATCATACGCGATGTGGTTCGAAATGGGGGCGATGCTTCACAGTTTGTTCCTGCATGTGTAGCCAAAACAATGAATCACCAAAATCAGCGTTAGCTTACAAAACTATCACGTGTTACGATCCTTCTTTGCATTTCTGTTGCTTTTACCCCTGTATTTATCTGCCACACAAATTATAATTACCGGAGAAAGCAATCTTCCATACGTCCCGGCTCGTCTGATTATATTGAAAGATTATGTTTCCGAAGCTGAAAAAGTCATCGCTTCAGTCACAACAGATGTAAACGGAAAATTTATATTAACAGCTGATATTCATGAGATTACATTTGCCCAAATTGCATTGGGACTCGAACGTGCTGAATTTGTTCTAAAGCCTGGAGCATCTTATGTTGTTAAGTTTGTTTCATCTGGTTCACAGGAACAAAATTCATATTTTGAAAAAGACCCGCCAAAACTGGAAGTTGTTTCGGCAAATGATGAGGGTTTATATGATCAGATTTCAGATATCAATCTGATATACAATACTTTTGTGATGCAGCATTTCGATAATCTCTATCGCCGGAAACAAGTAATTCTTTTAGATTCTCTTCAAGCTGCAATTTCATCCCGTTTGCCGGCAAATGCGAATAATTTTGTTAAACAATACAGTACTTTCAAGCAGGCGACACTTCGGGTGGCGGTGAAAGGAAGTAGAGGAAGTGATTCCTGGTTAAGGAATTTACTTGATGATCAGGTATTTATGTATAATAATCCGGAATGTTTCAGTCTGCTTACCGAAGTATACCGTGATTATTTTTTAAACAATAATTACTTTAAGATCAACGAACTACAGCAGGAAATCAATTCCGGATACAGTCCATTTATGAAATATATTACTGCTTTTCAGCCATTATCGGGCAAGCAGGGTTTAAGCGAAATCATTTGTCTGATTAATCTTCGGGATTTATATTATAACAGCAGTTTTGATCAGGCTGCCATTTTACGCTTGCTGGATGGTTTCCAAAAACAGAGTTCTGTGTCAGGGAACAGACAAATTGCAGCCAATCTTATTGTTTCGCTTCAGTATCTTACTTATGGCACAAAAGCTCCCGATTTTTCACTTATTTCAAATGCTTCACGCAAAGTGAGTCTGGAAGATTTTTCAAATAAGCATCTTTTAATCATGTTTGCTGATGCTGCTTCACCCGCCTTTCAAACTGATTTGAAGAGTTTGAAATCTATGTACGACGAATATAGGCCTGATTATGAGTTTGTTGTGATTGCAACAAAGGAAAGTTTCGCAGAGATTGAAAATGTATTCCGGACACAGGGTGTTTCCTGGCCTTTGCTTAATCTTGGGGATCAAATCCTGTTGACCGAGTCATACCGCATCTCAACTTATCCTGATTATGTGATCCTGTTGAAGGAAGGAAAAATAGGAATGGCACCAGCTCCTTGTCCTGATCAGTATCTGACATATCATTTGTCAAGGCTCCGCACAAAGTAATCAGCTGGTTTGAACCTGTTTCAATCAGGGGAGTTAACAATTAGGCAGGCTCAAAAATTTCTGCTAATTTTGCAGCATATGAGGTATGTTGAAATGAATCGGAACGATTCTTGCTATTGCCTTTTTACTCATTCAAAAAGAAAGCATTCAGTATGATTAATATATTCAAATCACTTTTTGGCGATAAAGCCAGCCGCGACATGAAGGCTGTTCAGCCCGTTTTGCAGAAAACACTTCAGGCATACGAATCCATAAAGAAACTCGATAATGATGCACTCCGTGCAAAAACTCAGGAATTCAAAAAACGCATTGCTGATCATGTAGCTTCAGAGGAGAAACAGATCGAAACACTGAAGTTGCAGATGGAGCAGGATGTGGATATGCAGGCTGAAGAAAAGGAAAAGCTTTACGTTCAGATAGATAAGCTCGAGAAAGATATTTATGATAAGTCGGAAGAAATGCTGAATATTATTCTTCCGGAAGCTTTCTGCGTGATGAAAGAAGCATCGCGCCGTTTTAAGGAAAATACAGAGATCAAAGTGACAGCGACAGATATGGACCGTGATATCGCTGCTGTTCGTGAGCATGTTACTATACAGGGTGATCAGGCATATTACAGGAACTCATGGATCGCAGGAGGTAACTTAATTACCTGGGATATGGTTCATTATGATGTTCAGCTCATCGGTGGTATTGCCCTTCATCAGGGTAAAATCGCTGAAATGGCCACTGGTGAAGGTAAAACTCTCGTTGCAACCCTTCCGGTTTATCTGAATGCACTTGCCGGAAAAGGTGTTCATATTGTAACTGTAAATGATTATCTCGCCAAACGTGACTCCGAGTGGATGGGAGTGATGTACGAATTTCTCGGACTTACAGTGGATTGCATTGATAAACACGAACCCAATTCCAACAACCGCAGGAAAGCTTATCTGGCTGATATCACTTACGGAACTAATAATGAATTTGGTTTTGATTATCTGCGTGACAATATGACAGGAAATCCTGACGAATTGGTTCAGCGCAGACATCATTACTCCATTGTCGACGAAGTTGACTCGGTTCTTATCGATGATGCTCGTACTCCTTTGATCATCAGCGGACCTACCCCAAAAGGTGATAGCCATGAATTTGATGTGCTGAAACCAGATGTGACCAAACTTTATAATGCTCAGAAAACGCTGGTTAGTTCATTGCTGGCTGAATCAAAAAAAATATTGAACAGCGATCCAAAGGATGCCGAACTCAAAAGAGGTGGTGATCTTTTGTTCAGAGCCTATCGCGGATTACCTAAAAGCACTGCTCTCATCAAGTTCCTCAGTGAAGAAGGAATGAAAACGCTTCTGCAGAAGACCGAAAGTTACTATATGCAGGAGCAGGGAAAAAATATGCATCTAATTGATGATGAGCTGTTTTTTGTAATCGATGAAAAACATAATTCCGTAGATCTTACTGAAAAAGGTATTGATTTGCTCACTGCAGCTTACAATGAACCCGATTTCTTTATCCTTCCTGATGTGGGTGCTGAGATTGCCGAACTCGAAAGATTAGGTCTTGCCGAAGGGGAAATGATGGAGAAAAAAGGTGATATGATCCGTGACTATACGATCAAATCCGAGCGTTTGCATACCGTACATCAACTTCTGAAGGCCTATACACTCTTTGAGAAAGACGTTGAATATGTGATTATTGAAAACAAGATTAAAATTGTTGATGAGCAAACCGGCCGTATCATGGAAGGCCGCCGCTATTCTGACGGACTGCATCAGGCCATCGAAGCTAAGGAAAATGTAACGGTTGAGGCTTCTACACAAACCTATGCAACCATTACATTACAGAATTATTTCAGAATGTATCGTAAGCTGGCGGGGATGACCGGTACAGCCGAAACGGAAGCAGGGGAGTTGTGGGATATCTATAAACTGGACGTAATGGTCATCCCAACCAATAAACCAATTACGCGCAATGACCGCGAGGACATGGTTTACAAAACCAAACGCGAGAAATTCAATGCAGTGATCGAAGAAATTGAAAGTCTGGTAAAGGCCAAACGACCTGTGCTTGTGGGTACAACATCAGTTGAAACTTCCGAGTTGCTTAGTCGTATGTTGCAACGCAAGGCAATTCAGCATAATGTACTGAATGCCAAATTACACCAGAAAGAGGCTCAGATTGTAAGAGAAGCTGGTCAGGCTGGTGTTGTAACCATTGCTACCAATATGGCAGGTCGTGGTACTGACATCAAACTCGGACCCGGTGTGAAAGAAGCCGGTGGTTTGGCCATTATAGGTACCGAACGTCATGAATCACGTCGTGTTGACCGACAGTTGCGTGGTCGTGCCGGACGTCAGGGCGACCCGGGAAGTTCACAGTTTTTTGTTTCACTCGAAGACGACCTGATGCGTATGTTCGGTTCAGGACGAATCGCAGGCCTCATGGATCGTCTGGGTCTGAAAGAAGGTGAAATGATTCAACATTCAATGATCACAAAGTCGATTGAAAGAGCACAGCGGAAAGTTGAGGAGAATAACTTTGGCGTCCGTAAACGTTTGCTCGAATACGATGATGTGATGAACTCACAACGCGAAGTAATCTATAAGAAACGTCGTCATGCACTCTTTGGTGAACGTTTATCGGTTGATATTTCAAATATGTTGTATGATCTGGGAGAAAATCTCATTTCTGAACATCAGGAACAGCGTGATTTTGAAGGGTTTAGATTAGCTGTTATCAAAAATCTTGGTATTGAACCTCCATTTACGGAGGACGACTTCATTTCGTCGAAAGTGGAACCACTAAGTGATCGGCTGTTTGAGAAAGCTTCCCAGAATTATATCAACCGTACCCGAAGAATTGGTGAACGTACCATGCCTGTAATCCACGATGTATTTGAGCGTCAGAGCCGTTATGAGAATATTGCCATTCCAATCACTGATGGAATCAAAATGATGCAGATTGTTGTGAATCTGAAGAAAGCGGTTGAAAACGGTCCGAGAGAGGTTGCTCTTTCCATTGAGAAGAATATCTCACTCTCACTCATCGACGACAGTTGGAAGGAACATCTTCGTGAATTGGATGAACTTAAACAGTCGGTTCAGAATGCAACTTACGAGCAGAAGGACCCATTGTTGATATATAAATTTGAATCGTTCAACCTCTTCAAGATCATGGTGAATAAGATCAACCGTGAGGTGATTTCGTTCCTGATGAGGTCTGATATTCCTACCCAGGATCCATCGACTGTGCATGAAGCCCAGCGTCCACGTGGTCTGGACCGTAGTAAGATGAAGGAAGAACGTTCTGATCTTCTCTCTCAGGCTCATAGTGATACCCAACATAAAGAGGTGGCTCAGCCGGTTCATGTTGAGAAAAAAGTTGGCCGAAACGAACCTTGTCCATGTGGTAGTGGCAAGAAATATAAAAATTGTCATGGGAAATTTGCCGGGGAAGCCTGAAACATTGTAATTTAGTGTCTGAAACCGATTTGTCTGAAGAAAATCTCCAGAAATTCAGGATACACAATAGACTACTAAATCATGAAAAACGCAATTTCGAAGATTCTGTTTATATTTTTGCTCACTCTGAGTATAAATGCTTGTGACAATGGAGGTGGAAACGATATTCCAATTTATTCCTTTCGTGACCCGATTGTAAATCCACCTGCTATTTTCAATATAGTCTACAATTTGAACCTTATCGGTGATCAGGTTGCATCAATTCAGTTTGAACAGAATGCTGTCTGGAAAATTGATAAACTGGGAGACGGTAAGGCAAATCTATATCTGTCTCATAATGAACAAAAAAGGTGGATAAACACTAGTGATACTGTTGCTTTATATGCTGATAGCCTGTATGGGGTTGTGGTGAATAACAATAATTATACTGACCTGGGCAACTATTTCATTGGTTTCACAAAACTCGATCTGGATTATGCAACATTCGAGCCGAAATTCTGAGAATTGCTACCCGCTTAAATCTTTCGTTAATTTATTTCTTTTGCTTTTTCTTATTCTGTTTCTAGCAGAAATGGCTGAAGCTCAGAATGATAGTTTAATAGGAAGACGTCCCAAACTCGGACTTGTTTTAAGTGGAGGCGGAGCCAAGGGTTTTGCACATGTGGGGGCCATCAAAGTGTTTGAAGAGGCTGGTCTGCAGTTTGATTATATAGGCGGAACAAGTATGGGTAGTATCATTGGAGGATTATATGCCATGGGCTATAATCCGGAAACAATGTCGGATCTGATCCGGAATCAGGATTGGACAGCGCTTCTCAATGATAAAGTTGGCAGGAATTTTATCCCACTGGAAGAGAAAATGAACGCTGATCGTTTTGTACTCACATTTCCGGTGAAGGGAAAAAAAGTGAAAATCAGGCAGGGAATGCATGATGGACAGCTTATTAATATGTTGCTTGCGAAGACTACAAGTCCGGTTTACAATGTGACAGATTTTAATAAACTGCCAACTCCATTTGTTTGTATCGGAACCGATCTTGTTACCGGAGGTAACGTTGTAATGAATCGCGGTTCTCTTGCTGAGTCGCTTCGAGCGAGTATGTCGATACCGAGTTTCTTTACTCCAATGGAGATTGATGGTCATTTACTTGTGGATGGTGGGGTTGTTAATAACTATCCTGTACTTGAAGTTAAGCAAATGGGCGCCGACATCATCATAGGTGTTGATGTTCAGGCAGGTTTATTGGAACGGGATGAACTTACATCGATGGTTTCCATCCTTGATCAGATTACTTCGTTTTACAGAATAGATGCCAACGACAAAGCTGTCGCAGCTACTGACATTTTTATCAAGCCTGATCTCGAAGGATATGGTATGATGAGTTTTACAGATTATGACAGTATTCTGAAGGCAGGTGAAGTATCTGCCCGTCAATTTTTGCCACAGCTGAAACGATTGGCTGATTCGCTGAATTCTTTTGGACCTGAAGAACCCAGAATAGATACAACCCGTCCGCTTGATTCGATTTTCATCAATGTGATTCAGTATAAAGGGCTGAAAAAAGTATCTGCCAATTTCCTTGAGGGATCCTTGAATATTAAACCACTTAGCTGGGTAAAACTAAAGGATCTGGATGAAGGAGTGATGCGTGCTTATGGAAGCGGATTTTTTGAAAGTGTGAATTATTCGTTCCTGCCTGATGAAGACGGAGCAGATCTTGTAATTGAGGTTCGTGAAGGTGGACAAGGTATTCTGGGAGCAGGAATTCATTATGATTCTGATTTCAATGTTGCCTTATTGCTCAATGCGACTTTCAAGAATGTGATGATCAAGGGCTCAAAACTGTTTATTGACGCTGGTCTGGGCGAAAACCCCAAAACATCTGTTTATTATCTTGTCGACAGGGGCAAAAAGCCAGGTTTTGGAATCCGGTATACTTATCTGAATCTTGATTTCTCAGATCATAACAAAGGTACAGTCGAAGATGTTATTTCGACCAACGATCACAAGGTGGAAATATTTACCCAAATTAGCCTGAAAAACACAACGCAGTTCAAAGCCGGTATTGAATATGAATATTTCAAAATCAGAAGTAATATCTATAATCCTGAAGATTATAATTTTAACTCATACCTGAATCTTTTCTTTAGTTTGGCCGCTGATAGTTATGACCGCTCTAGTTTTCCAACAAAAGGCTCACATACCGAATTCAAAGTCAAATATGTGCTTTCGCCCAAGAGTGACTGGTTAACAGAGCTTTTAGATAATGCGCTTATGATTCAGTTGAAACATACCAAAAATATTTTTGTTGATAAAAGGAACACATTCAGAGCCGGGATTGCAGCTGGGGCTACTATTAAGAATAAAATTCCGCCTTTCCAACATATGTTTTTTGTGGGAGGTCAGAACCAGAATACTGTTTATGACGGGTTTATTCCTTTTACTGGCTTACCTTTTGTTGAAAAGACTGGTATGTATGTGGCGGTTTTTAATTTTGCCTGGCAATACAATTTCTATCGTGACTTTTATTTAACACCCAAAATCGATCTGGGATCTCTTTCAACAGATTTCAAAACAATGTTTGATCCGGCTAAATTTATGGCTGGTTATGGTATCTGCTTTGGATATGCCAGTTTTATAGGACCCGTTGAGCTCACAGTGATGGGAAGCAACTGGACCAAAGGAACCCGTGGATTTATCAATATTGGTTATTATTTCTGATACATATATTTATGAAGTACAAAAGAGTTTTATTAAAACTAAGTGGTGAAGCCCTCATGGGTGATCAAAGTCATGGAATTGACCCGAACCGTCTGAATGATTACGCACTTGAAGTGAAAGAAGCCGTTTTATCAGGTGCCCAAATCGCAATTGTAATTGGCGGTGGTAATATTTTTCGCGGACTGCAGGGCGCTAGCCAGGGTATGGATCGTGTGCAGGGCGATTATATGGGAATGCTGGCTACTGTAATCAACAGTATCGCACTTCAGTCAACACTACGTGCCATGGGAGTTGAGGCAGAATTGCTTTCAGGCGTTTATATCGATCGGATTGCTGATTCGATGAGTGGTCCGAAAGCCATTTCACTTCTTGAAAAAGGAAATGTATTGCTGATTGGCGGTGGAACCGGAAATCCATTTTTTACGACTGATACCGCATCAGCCTTACGTGCTGTTGAAATTCAGGCTGATATCATGCTCAAAGGAACCCGAGTGGATGGTATTTATACGGCTGATCCTGAGAAAGATCCTACAGCAGTTAAATTTGAAAAGCTTACGTATGACGAGGCTTACGAGAAGAATCTGAAGGTGATGGACCTGACTGCTTTTACCCTTTGTCGCGAAAACAAGATTCCAATCTACGTTTTTGATATGAACAAACGTGGTAATCTGATGAAGGTTCTGAATGGTGAAAATGTTGGAACTATTGTAAGTAATTGATGATCAGGCCTGACAGAAAAAGTCTGTTTGCCTTTTTTACAGTCTGGCTGCCTCTTTTGCTGGTTCTGCTGGCTGCCGGATGGTTGAGGTTTTACCATCTAGGTTCACTCCCCTTCATGCACGATGAGTTCAGTGCTTTGTTTCGCACTGAGTATGATTCATTTTCTGATCTGATTCGATTGGGTGTTGCTGAGAACGATACACATCCGGCCGGAGTGCAGGTTTTTTTATTCTATTGGGTTAAGATATTTGGATTCAATGAGTTCTGGGTGAAGTTTCCTTTCGCCCTTGCAGGGCTTATCTCAGTAGGACTTCTGTATCTTATTGGTAAAAAATGGTTCAATGAAACAGTAGCTTTAACTGCTTCGGCTGTTATTGCATCAACACAGTATTTTGTGTTTTACAGTCAACTGGCAAGACCCTATGCAGCTGGTTTGTTTTGTGTTTTATGGCTGGTTTGGCAATGGACTTTGCTAATGAAAAATGAAAACTCAGGTAAATGGACCTGGATTCTTTTTACTGTAAGCCTAGTGTTAACTGCCCTTATGCAGGCTTTTAGTCTGTTTGCAGCCGGATTGATCTATCTGAGCGGATTTCTTTTCCTGCCAAAAGAGCGTAGGAAGCCGTATCTCATTTCCGGTTTGGCTGCTGTTTTGCTTTATTCACCACATATTCCTGTTTTCTGGCAACAAATTGTTCGGGGAGATCTGGGAGGCTGGCTGGGGGCTCCAACTGCAAAATTTATACATGAATTTTTAGCGTATTCACTCAATTATTCAATGCCAATGATTGGTATCACGATGGCAATCATCGTTTTATCACTTTTGACGGCCGATTGGAAAGATCTGAAAAATCAACGATTCAGAATAGTTGCATTTGGCTGGTTTGCCATCAGTATCATCACTGCTTATGTATATTCAGTTTTGCGTTCACCGCTGCTTCAGTTTAGTACATTATATTTTACCTTTCCTTTTATAGTCCTGCTTGCATTCTCATTTTTCAGAAGACTCTCTTCTGTTCAGAACCTGTTTTTAGTGATAATAGTTCTTCTCACCGGAACAATGAGTTTGATTTTCACGCGAAGTCATTTCGATTTGATGTATCATCAGGGATATGATCAATCGGCCCGAAACGCAAAAATAGATCGTGATTCGAAAGTGAGAAGCATTGCTGTTTTTTATTCGGCCACACCCAGAATGCATGCTTTTTATCTCGACAGGGAAGGGGTTAAGGATTATGTACTTTTTTCGAAACATGATAAAACCAAAACATTCAGAGAATTAGTCTCTGAGGTTGATGCAGATCGGTTTATTTTAAGTCTGGCAGATGGTGGAGATACTGATTGGGCAACGGTTGTACAGAATCGCTTTCCTTATCTGTTGAAACATCAGGTTTGGTTTAATACAGAGTATTTTGTGTTTTCAAAGAATGTTTCAGATAGTCTGAAATTGATTCAATTGTCTGGAAATCAATTGAATTTGATAACGGAAGTTTCCTCAATGTCAAATTCTGATTTCAGCGAAAAGCGAATTTACGGACCAATCTGGCAAGGAAAATGGGATAGTATCTGTAAACAGGATCAATCGCAGATTATTTCAATCGCTGCCTCAGGTATTGCTTTGGATACGATGATCAAAGCCCGTTTGGTAGTTGAAATCAAGGAACAGGGAATTTCTGAACCAATACATTGGCAAGCCGGGACTCTTGAACAGGACACGATTTTGCCGGGTGAGCATTTTTTGCTGACCAGCGTACTGCGCACAAATCTTGTGGATGAAAGGTCAAAAAATACCCAATTCAGGACCTATCTCTGGAATCCTGCGAAAGAAAATTTCAGCGTTTCCTCTTGGCAGTTGGATATCAGACCTCAATCAAAAAGATATTATGGAATTTTTGAGCCTTTGTAAAAAAAGCCTTTTGTAGAAATGTCTTTTTTCTTGTATTTTTGTTTAGCGAAATAAATGTTTGAATCATGACTGAAGAAACAGAATTTGTACTGGAATCGATGCGCGAAGCATCAGACCATGCGATAGCCCATATGGAACGGGAATTCAATAAAATCAGGGCAAGTAAAGCAAGCCCATCCATGCTCAACGGAGTAATTGTGGAGTATTACGGTACCCATGTGCCCATTGAACGTACTGCCAACATTAACACACCTGACCCGCGGCAGATCGTTATCCAACCATTCGATAAAAGCACTTTGCATACTATTGAAAAAGCGATCATGGCTGCCAATCTGGGCTTCAATCCGCAGAATGACGGAGAATTGATCAGGATCAATGTACCGCCTCTTACCGAAGACCGCCGTCGTGATCTGGTAAAACGCGCTAAAGCCGAAGCCGAAAATGCCAAAGTGAGCGTTCGTAATGATCGTCGGAATGCAAATGAAGAAGCACGCAAGCTGAAAGACGAAGGTATTCCGGAAGATGATGTTGACGATTTACTCGAAAAAATACAGGAAATGACCAATAAGTATATCGCTAAAATTGATAAACTTACCGAGATCAAAGAAAAAGATATTCTGACGATTTGAAATAAGAGAAAGAGTATTTATTGGTGAAAACCGGTGCCTGGAGGGGAGCCGGTTTTTTTTATTGATATTCGATTTATTGTGTCAAAGATATTCGATGATTGCTCTGGAACTGAAGTTTTTCAGAAATTAGAGTACAGATATGCGGCTGATTTTATAATTTTATTGCTTGAATTGAAAAAACCAAAAACGCCAACTTTTAGAACTATATCGACAGAGTTTTTAACCAGAGGTACGGTACTGTGTCGTTTTTCAGTTATTTTATATGTTTCTGTTTCTTCACATTACTATTTGAAAATCAAAATGTTGCATAATGAATAAATTTCTCTTTTTTCTTCTTTCTTTTTTGTTTTGTGCGATGTTCTCATTTGGACAAATCAATTTTGTTAAAGCTTATCTTATTGATAATGATGATAATAGAATTGATTGTTTGATAAAGGATACCGATTGGGAACGCAATCCACAGGAGTTTGATTACAAACTAACTGAGAATGAAGATATTAAAATTGGTAATCTGAATTCTGTAAAGGAGTTTGGAATTGGTAATACCTCTAAATTCATACGCGTTGAAACCGATATTGATCGGTCAATAACCGAATTGGCTAAGCTTGAAAATGGAAGAAACCCAATCTGGAGCCGGGAAATAGTATTCCTGAGAGTGATTTTAGAAGGGAAGGCATCCTTGTATGTTTACAAAGAGATGAATTTTACCAAATTCTTCTATTCTGTTTCCGGTTCAGAGATTAAACAATTGGTGTTTAAGGAATACAGGATTAACCAGAAAATAATCAATATTAACTATGATTTTCAGCAACAATTATACAGTGAGGTTCATTGTGGACAAATATCTGTTTCTGAAATGAATAACCTTGATTATAATCAAAAGGCGCTTGAAAAATATTTTAAACGCTATAATGAGTGTGAAGGGAGTCCGGTTACAGAATATAAAAATATTAAGAATAGGGAAGTATTCAATCTACGGCTTTCTTCAGGTTTGAATTATTCCTCATTGGCTATTACTCGAAATGTTGGAAGTACAGAGTTTCAGAATGAATTTGACCCAAAGCTCGATTTTAGATTCGCTCTTGAAGCCGAATATATTTTACCCGTTAACAAAAACAAATGGGGAGTTATTTTCGAGCCTTCCTATCAATATTTTACAGGGACAAATCCGGTCGATAAAAATAGTAAAGCATTGCATTATCAATCCATTGATTTTTCTTTTGGAATGCGATATTATTTCTTTCTCAACGAAAAAATGAAAGTCTTTACAAATGTAATTGTTAACTCAGCAACCAGCCTGGATTTCGATTCCTACTATGAAAAAGAATATGCAATAATTTATTTGCACAACAGTCCTAATCTGGCTATTGGTGCAGGTTTTGAATATAAGGGATTAAGTGTTGAATTGCGTTATTATACACCGCAGGAAATCCTGGATCATTATAAAACCTGGTTCTCGAAATATCAGAAGACTTCCTTTGTAATTGCTTACAAAATCCTGAAAAAGAGCAGTAAGTAGTTTAATAACAATTTGTTATTTATTGAACCTTATCCTAAACCTGCGAGACAAGCAATGAAGAGATTTAAAGTGGTTTATTCTGCAACATCTTCATTTGCAATAATTTCCTTTTTAGCTTTTTTCTTCTTTCTTTTTTCCAGAAAAAAGGTCAGTAGCTTGCTGACAATCTTACCAGTAACAGCGGTTGAGGAAAATGTCTGGTCGAGGATGGAGGAAATGATTCGGCTGGGTTTCAGATTTTCACTCACATCCTGAAGATTCTGTTCCATCAGTAATTCGCTGTGTTGCAACTGCAATTTCATGAGTTCGATTCGTTTTTCGAGATCATCAAGGCTGTTCACAGGGATGTTTTCACCCAATTCCTTGATGTCAGTAAACATCTTGCGTTTGTTCAACAATCTTACAACAGGATCGGAAATCAGTTTCTCGCGGCTTAAAAAGATAATGAGGCCGGCAACAATATAAAATGCTGAAACAATGAGTAATCCATGTGTGTAGCTTCCGACTGTGCTTCCATACCAGGAAACAAATGCTAAAGTAAGCATCAGTAAAACCATGGTTGCAATACCAGCCAGAATGGTTACTGTAACAATGGTTGTTGTGAGTTCGGCCATGCGCTTGCCAATAATAAGGCTTACATGGTTGATGCGTAAATTTATGTAGTTTACTACACCGGCTGACAACTGTCTGATAGGTCTGGCAAAATCTTCACTGGTCATCATAATCCTATTTGTTAGCGGTTTTGTCCTGATTGATCGAAGCTTTGATCTCGTTCAGTTTCTGTTCAATAGCTGCTTTGATGGCTTCAATACGTTCTGGCAGATTATCAGAAAATTCATCAGCCTTGTTCATAAATCTTTTACGTGTTTCAG
>CAZVKW010000001.1:37296-79745 GCA_964627945.1 uncultured Lentimicrobiaceae bacterium | reverse complement strand
TTAAATAAAAAAAGGCTGACCGAACTGGCCCGCCTTTTGTACCCAAGATAAGACTCGAACTTACACAACCGTGCGGTTACTACACCCTGAATGTAGCGCGTCTACCAATTCCGCCACTTGGGCCTTTTTGATTTTAAAGAACTGTGCCCAGAACAAGATTCGAACTTGCACACCGTAACCGGCGCCAGCCCCTCAAGCTGGTGCGTCTACCAATTTCGCCATCTGGGCTTAAGGAGGTGCAAAAATACTATATTTTTTGTATTATCAAACAAATCTAATGCATCTTCAGATATTTTTTATTCGCAATTGACCATAAAACCAACTTGATTTTATAACTTTGGTTGGTTAAAAATCTAATTTGCTATGAAATTTACTTTTACTGATGCTGATAAACTGCAGATTACGCAGAAAGGAATAACCGAAGATCAGATTGAAAAACAAATTAATGATTTTAAACATGGCTTTCCGTTCATTAATCTGGAGCGTGCAGCAATAGATAAAGATGGCGTATTTAGACTTTCGGAAGAAAAGGTGAATGAATATGCGCAGGTGTTTGACAATGAAAAAAACAACTTCGACCTGCTTAAATTTGTTCCTGCTTCAGGTGCAGCCAGCCGTATGTTCAAGCATCTTTTTGAATTTCTTCAAAGCTACGACCATTCACCAGCAGCGATTGAAAAGCTTAAGAACGATACGGGATTCAACTCAACCGGATATTTTCTTCAAAATCTTGAAAAATTTGCTTTTTACCCGGAATTGTGTCAAACATTAAAGGATAAAGGACTGGATATCAATAATCTTATTCAATCACATGAATATGATACAATCGTAAAAACTGTACTTTCTGAAGATGGTCTGGGATATGGCATGCTTCCGAAAGCTTTGCTTCGTTTTCACCATTATCCTGACGGGAACAGACTCGCTGTTGAGGAGCATTTGGTTGAAGCTGCCCATTATTCATCGGATGAAAACGGCATTGCCAAAGTTCATTTTACCATTTCACCTGAGCATCGGATCAAATTTGAAGCAGCTATTAATCAGGCACTCCCTGTTTATGAGAAGAAATACAATGTTAAATACGAAATCAGTTTTTCAGAACAAAAGCCCTCAACAGATACGATTGCCGTAGACCTGGACAATAATCCGTTCAGAAATGATGACCAAAGTCTGCTCTTCAGACCCGGTGGTCATGGTGCTTTGATCGAAAACCTGAATGACCTGACCGAAGAAATCATTTTTATAAAAAACATCGATAATATCGTTCCTGATCATCTGCGTGAACAAACCTATTTGTACAAGAAAGCAATCGGTGGTTTACTCATTCAACTTCAGAATCAGATTTTTGAATATCTCGATCTTTTGGATGCTGGTTATGTTACAAAAGATGAAATTAAGGAGATTAAGAATTTCGTCACCAAAGATTTAACAATTCATATCCCGACTTCTTTCAACGGATTAAGTGACATTGAGAAGGTTGAAACACTCTATCTTTTGTTAAACCGTCCAATCCGTATTTGTGGTATGGTGAAAAATGAAGGTGAACCCGGTGGCGGACCATTCTGGGTATCGAATAGCCAGGGTGAGATTTCATTACAAATTGTCGAATCTTCTCAGATGGATCTGAAAAAGGAATCACAAAAGAAAATTGTCGCTCATTCCACCCACTTCAATCCGGTTGATCTGGTTTGTGGTGTTTATGATTTTAAGAGCAATAAGTTTGATTTGCGTGATTTCATCGATCCCGAAACAGGATTTATTTCAGTAAAATCGAAGGATGGGCGTGATCTGAAAGCACTTGAACTACCCGGGCTTTGGAATGGAGCCATGGCTGACTGGATTACCATTTTCGTGGAAACACCTATTATCACTTTTAATCCAGTGAAAACCGTAAACGATTTGCTTCGTCCACAGCATCAATAAACGATTAATCAAGGAGATAGGCGTTCCTTTATCCAGTTTCCATTTTCAAGCTTGTATTTGATTCTGTCATGAAGCCGGTGCTCACCTCCCTGCCAGAATTCAATCTGGTCAGGAATGCACCGATACCCACCCCAATGGGAAGGCCGTACCGGCATTTGACCACTCTTCACAAAGTCAAAGAACTTATTTTCAAGACTTTGCTTCGAATCGAGTCTTTGAGATTGTAACGAAATAACAGCCCCTACCCTACTTTCGAAAGGTCGGCTGTTAAAATATGCTTCTGAAACATCTTCAGAAATTCTTTCCACAATGCCTTCTATCCGGATTTGTCTTTCGCATTTCGGCCAGAAAAATGTAAGCGACACGAATGGGTTTGATGCTATTTCCATTCCTTTCCTGCTCGAATAATTGGTAAAAAACAAAAAACTTTGATCCGTCATTTCTTTTAACAAAACAACCCTGGCCGAAGGTCGCTGTTGAAAAACCGTAGCCAGAACCATAGCATTTGGCTCATCTTCCTCATTATCAACCGCTTCCTGATACCATTTTTCAAATAGACTGAATGGCATTTCCGGAAGGTTTTCTTCTAATAATTTACTTTTTAAATAGTTTTTACGAATATTTGTTAACTTTAAACCCATTATATGAATATTTACGGCAAATATAGACTACTGACTTCTAAGAGCATTCCTAATGTCAATGTTTTTTAAAAGAAAAACGCTTTGGGTACCAACCTTCTTTGGCTGGTTAATCATTTTTCCTTTGCCCTTCATCCTTTTTTATATCCTGTTGATCACTACGTATCCGTTTCTTGCGATAAAGAAACAGCCAACTTCAGATATGTTGGTCGTGGAAGGCTGGATTCCTGAATACGGACTAAAAAATGCGATCGATTATTATCACGATCATCATTATAAGTATATGGTTATCACAGGTGTACCAATCACACAATGGTCCTATTCATCACCTTATTCCAATATGGCAGATGCCTCTGCCCGCAGCATGCGCGAAATGTATTTCAGAGATTCAATCTATACAGCCAGCATCCCTTCAACTGTTGTCAGAGATAGAACCTATTCAACTGCTGTTGCTTTGAAAATGAAAATGTCAGAAGGGAAGATCCCTTATCAGAAGTTCGATTTGTATACGATGGGTGCACATGCACGTAGATCACATCTTATGTTTGAAAAGGCAATTGATACACTCATTTCTGGAGTAATCAATGATACAGATCTATCATTCGAACCGGATAAATGGTTCAGGACAAGTTATGGTTTCAGAATCGTAAGCAGTGAATACATTAGTTATATTTATTCTAGACTCTTCTTCTTTCCATCAGAAAGTGAAACTTGCCAACAAATCCTCGATGGTCGCATTATCGATAGCATCCAGAAACTCAGATTTGCAAAAGATGCAGAATTTGCAGATTCGACAAGTTCACCACTTGAGCCGGGAGGTCATAAGCAATTCAAAGGATTGCAATATTTTCCGGTGAATATGAAATGGAAAGTAAGAGCGAAATTTGAAATTGACACATCCGCTGCTACATTTAAAATGAAGACTTCCACAACACGCCTGCCTGAATACAGAAAATACGCAAGCGTTACTTTTAAAGTTAATGATACTATCCTGCAGCTGACCGTGTTTCAAAACATGGATCATTTGAAAAAAGATCCTGATACCAAATATTTGTTTTTACCCTTCAAAGATCGCACGAATGGCACCCAATCATATGGAGGAGGAAGGTATCTTGATTTGGAATTAACTGATAATGATAGCATTAGTATTGATTTCAATCTTGCTTATAATCCATATTGTGCCTATGCCAGCCGTTGGTCATGCCCAATTCCTCCTCCAGAGAATTATCTGGATATGCGGGTGGAAGCCGGGGAACAAAAATTTCATGAGTGAATTTAACTTCTTTTCCTGTTAACATGAATTATTGCGACATATCATTACTTTACGTTGAAGATGAACTCGTTCTGCGGAATATTTACCAGAAGATTCTTGAAAAGCATGTAAACCGGATTTATCTGGCTGAAAACGGTGAAGATGCTTATAATCAATATCTTGAATATAAACCAGATCTGATAATCACTGACATTAAAATGCCGGTGATGAATGGGCTTGATCTTGTAAGGAAAATAAGAAAGGAAAATCCCAATGCAAGGATTATTATCATGTCAGCCTATGGTGAGTCGCATTATTTTATGCGCGCCATTGAAAATGGTGTGAAAGGGTTTTTATTAAAACCCGTTGATAATGAACGACTTTTCCAGACAATAGAAGAACAGGCGCGCGAAATTCTGATGGAACGCATGGTCCTTACAGAAGAGATGAAACGCAAAAAAGCTGAGGATGCATTAATCAGAAATGAGAAAGTTTTGCAAACAGTGAGCGATGCGGCAGAAACAATTCTAAGATCCGGATTAACAAAAGAAACTCTTTCACGCATACTGGAACAACTCGGGCAGGCGACAAGAGTAAGCAGGGTGTATCTTTTTGAAAATTTCGAAGAAGAGGGAATTCATTATTGTCATCAAACTTTCGAATGGGTTGCTCCCGGAATTACTGCTCAGATTAATAATTCAGATCTTCAGGCAATACCCACCCTTGATTCACCGATCAGCCGATGGACTGAATCACTCAGAGAGCATAAAATCATTTCAGGAGCAGTTTCAGATTTTCCGGAAATAGAACGTGAAATACTTGAACCTCAGGATATTGTGTCTCTACTGGCAGTTCCTGTATTTGTACAGGACCATTGGTATGGATTCCTGGGATTTGATGATTGCAACGAAATACGTGATTGGACAACAGATGAAACAAATGCAATCATCACTGCAGCCAATATACTTGGGAGTGCTATCCATCGTGAAGAAATCGAAAATGAACTGAAATTGCTGAATTCTGAACTCGAGTCAAGGGTATTTGATCGAACAAAAGAGCTTGAAAACCAAATTACTGAAAAAAATCTGGCTGAAGCATTACTCCGCGACAGTGAAGAAAAATATCGCCTGATTTTTGAGAATGCCAATGATGGAATCTTTCTGTCAAGTAATAAAGTAATTCAGTTCATCAATCCAAAAGCTTATGAAATAACTGGCTACCTGCCAAAACATGTAATCGGAAGAGATTTTGTTGAGTTTATTCATCCTGATTTTAAAGAAATGGTCATCAAAAACCATTACGACAGAATGGCAGGATTACCAGTACCTGAATCCTATGATATACAGGTATTTGTTGCCAGTGGGGAAGTTAAATGGGTAGAGATAAAGTCCAATATAATCATGTGGGATGGCACACCTGCTGTTTTAACTTTTCTAACGGATATTCAAAGCCGGAAAGAAAACGAGAATGAACTTCGGGAGTTAAATTTGCATCTGGAAGACCGTGTAAAACAGGAACTTGAACAATTAGCGCACCAGCAGGATCTTCTTATTCAAAAGAATAAACTGGAATCATTGGGCGAACTTTCGGCAGGAATCTCGCACGAAATAAACCAACCACTCGGTGGTATTTCATTTAGTTTGGATAATATTCTCAATGAAATGATTTCTGAAGACCTTACAAATGATTATCTAAAGAATAAAATAGACTTGATTTTCAAGGATATAGAAAGAATTCAGAATATTATTAACCATGTAAGATTGTTTTCGAGAGATCATCAAAATGTAATCGAAGAACCAGTTGATGTGAATGAAGTTGTACAGAATGCAACAGGTTTGCTGAAAAGGCAATATTCCAACAATCAAATTGCCATCAGATTGGATCTGTCCAATGAAAAATTATTGGTTATCGGAAATCCATTTCAACTTGAACAGGTACTATTGAATATGTTTAGTAACTCAAAGTATGCTTTGGATAAGAAATCCTCGAAAAGCGAAGATGATTTTGAAAGATGTATAACCGTAAAATCATATAAATCTGATACTTATATCAATATTGCGATAGAAGACAATGGAACCGGCATACCGGAAGATATCCTAAAAAAGATATTCGATCCTTTCTTTACAACAAAAGTTGCATCAGAAGGAACAGGCCTGGGTTTGTCGATTTCATATGGAATTGTCAAACGAATGGGAGGTGAAATTCTTGTAGAAAGCAAGAGCAATGAATTTTCAAGATTTATCATCCGGATTCCCGAAGAAATAAATAATTAATATGGAGAATATCAACATTTTAATTCTGGATGATGAGCGAAGAGTCAGAGATGAAATTGGTGAATTCCTGATCAAAAGTAATTTTCAGATTTTTAAAGCAGAAAAACCATCTCTGGCCTTCGAAATCCTGGAGAAAGAAACAATTGATATCGCAATCGTCGATATTAAACTGCCGGAAATGGATGGTTTGACAGTCCTGAAGAAAATTAAGGAAAGCAATCCGGGAATTGAAATCATCATGATCTCCGGACATGGAGATATGGGCAGTGTTATTGAAGCGCTGCGCTATGGTGCAAGTGATTACTTTCAAAAACCATTTCGGCTTGTAGATATGAGTCAGGCCATTTTCAGAACGAAAAGATTTATTCAGCTAAATAAAAAGCTAACAAATTATAATACAAGCGTTTCCATTTTATCTGAACGGCTTTATGATGGTCAATCAACTCCGATGATCGGAGATAGTCTGGCTATTAAAAAGGTTTTAGATGATATGAAACGCATTGCCGGAACAGAAAACACCAGTGTCTTAATTCTCGGAGAAAGCGGAACAGGCAAAGAACTGGTTGCTCATGGTATTCACCATATGAGCAACCGGCGTAAAAACCTGTTTCATTCTGTGAACTGCTCGGCAATCACGGACAGTTTGTTTGAAAGTGAATTTTTCGGGCATAAAAAAGGTTCCTTCACAGGAGCATTTGATGATCGTTCAGGCTGGTTTGAGGTTACTGACAAAGGAACCCTGTTTCTTGACGAAATCGGTGATATGCCAATCGGTCAGCAAGCCAAGCTACTGCGTACACTCGAGGAGCATACAGTGAGTAAAGTTGGCTCACATCAAAGCATTAAGGTCGATGTGCGGGTTATAGCAGCCTCCAATCAGTTTCTTGAAAAAATGATTGGGGAAAACAAGTTCAGGAAGGATCTGTTTCATCGTCTGAGTACATTCGTGATCTATTTACCGCCTTTGCGCGAACGCACTGAGGACATCCCGATTTTATCGGTTCATTTCATGAATTTCTTTGCTCATAGGATGAAAAAAAACATCAGCAGTATTCATCCGAACGCTATTGAAAAACTGAAGGCTTATCAATATCCGGGGAATATCAGAGAGTTAAGAAATATTATTGAAAGAGCTGTCATTCTTTGTGACGATGCGGAAATTAACATCAATCATCTAGATAGATTGAGTCTTGAAAAAAGAAGTGATATGAGTCCGGATGAACAGGTTTTCGATCTTGAACAAGTTGAGAAAATCACGATTGCGAATGCATTAAAGAAATGCGAATACAATAAATCACGTGCTGCAGATTTGCTGAATATCTCATGGCAAGCCCTCAACCGGAAAATAAAACAATGGGAAATAAAAGATTCGGAATAAAAAAAAGAGCTGCTTTTGGGCAGCTCTTTCACAATAATCTGATATTTATTACTTTACAGAATCAACGATTGCTTTGAAAGCTTCAGGGTTGTTGAGTGCGAGATCGGCTAAGACCTTACGGCTCAGTTCGATATTCTTTTCATGAAGTTTCCCCATGAAAACGCTGTACGATAAACCGTACGCTCTTACGCCTGCATTAATACGCTGAATCCAGAGTGCTCTGAAATCTCTTTTTTTAGCACGCCTGTCACGGTATGCATACTGTTGTCCTTTTTCGTAAGAATTCTTGGCTACTGTCCAGACATTCTTACGACTCCCGAACTGACCTTTCGTCCTGTCGAGAATCTTTTTGCGCCTCGCTCTTGAGGCTACTGCGTTGACTGATCTTGGCATTTTTTTAATTTTTTATCATCATAGCGTCTCCACCACGGAGATCTTGATGAGCTATGACAAAGTTAAACAATAGATTTGTTAGCCCTGAAGCATTTCTCTGATGTTCTTTTCATCAGTTTTAGCTACAAGACCCGAATACGTCAGGTTGCGTTTACGTTTGGTCGACTTCTTGGTCAGAATGTGACTTTTGTAAGCATGCTTCCTTTTGATCTTTCCGGTGCCGGTTAACTGAAAACGTTTTTTTGCGCCGGATTTTGACTTCATTTTTGGCATTATGTTGACTATTAAGGTTTAAAAAAATTCTCTTTACTTCTTGGGACCAATCATCATCATCATGCGTTTTCCTTCAAGCTTAGGAAGTTGTTCAACTTTACCATAATCTTCAAGTTCATTCGCAAATTTCAGCAAAATCAATTCGCCCTGGTCTTTGTAAACGATAGAACGTCCTCTGAAAAAAACGTCTACCTTTACTTTAGCACCTTCCTCCAGAAATTTAATCGCGTGTTTCAGTTTAAAATCAAAATCATGATCGTCGGTATTTGGTCCTAAACGGATTTCCTTTACCACAATTTTGACTGATTTCGCTTTAATTTCCTTTTGTTTCTTTTTTAATTCAAAAAGAAATTTCTTGTAGTCCAATATTTTACAAACCGGTGGATTTGCAGTTGGGGAAATTTCTACAAGATCGAGACCTTGGGCTTCGGCCATGGCCAAAGCCTCGCGTAACTGAAAAATTCCAGGTTCAACATTTTCACCAACCACACGGACCATTGGAGAGCTTATCCGACCGTTAATGAAATGTGGATCTTCTTTTTTCTGGAAAGTACGAGGCTTTCTGATTTTTAACTGTGCTATAGTTTGGTTCTCCTATGTTAATTCAACTTTTATTTAATTATATTCCTAGTTTTTTTATCTGCCTTGCAAACGTTCAACTTCCTGCTGAATCATTTCTGCAAAACCGCTTAAACTGTAAACCCCGAGATCTCCTTCTCCTTGTTTTCTCACAGAAACCTGATTTTCAGCTTCTTCCTTCTCTCCAACTACCAGCATATACGGTATTTTTCTCAATTCCGCATCTCTGATTTTCTTTCCGGTTTTCTCGCTCCTGTCGTCAATGAGGGCGCGAATATCGGAATTATTTAGGAATTGTAAAACTTTTTCCGCATAAATCTGATATTTTTCGCTGATTGGCAATATGATAACCTGTTCCGGACTCAACCACAAAGGGAATTTTCCGGCACAATGTTCTATCAAAACAGCAACGAAACGTTCCATAGAACCAAAGGGTGCTCTGTGAATCATTACTGGTCTATGCTTCTCATTGTCAGCACCAATATAGGTAAGATCAAAACGCTCAGGTAAATTATAATCAACCTGAATGGTTCCAAGCTGCCATTTGCGTCCAATTGCATCTCTCACCATGAAATCCATTTTCGGACCATAAAATGCTGCTTCACCCAATTCGGTAATTGCATTAAGTCCTTCTTCCTCAGCTACTTCAATGATTGCACGCTCAGCCTTCTGCCAATTTTCATCAGATCCGATATATTTGGATGGATTGTTTGGATCACGTAATGATATCTGAGTAATAAATTCGTTGAAATCCAGGGCTTTAAAAATCTTCATAATGATCTTGATCACTCCTTTGAATTCGGTCTTGATCTGATCAGGTGTACAGAAAATATGGGCATCATCCTGTGTAAATCCGCGAACGCGGGTTAAACCATGCAATTCACCACTTTGCTCGTAACGATACACTGTTCCAAATTCAGCCAATCTAAGTGGTAAGTCCTTGTATGAGTGAGGTTTAACATTATATATTTCGCAATGATGAGGACAATTCATTGGTTTCAGGAAGAATTCCTCACCTTCGATAGGTGTAGTAATTACTCTGAAAGAATCCTGACCATATTTTTCATAATGTCCGGATGTCTTGTACAAATTTACATTACCGATATGAGGAGTAATAACAGGCAGATATCCAGCTTCTTTCTGAACTTTTTTCAAATATTGTTCAAGTCGTTCGCGCAACTGAGCGCCTTTTGGCAACCACAAAGGCAAACCTGATCCTACCTTCTGAGAGAAGGCAAATAATTCCATTTCCTTACCCAACTTCCTGTGATCACGCTTTTTAGCTTCTTCAAGAAGCAACAAATAATCATCAAGATCTTTCTTCTTTGTAAACGTGATACCATAAACACGTGTCAGCTGTTTACGTTTTTCATCTCCGCGCCAGTAGGCACCGGCAAGACTTGTCAATTTCACAGCTTTGATAAAGCTTGTATCAGGAAGATGTGGTCCACGACATAAGTCAGTGAAAGTACCACTCTTATACAAAGTAATTTTTCCGTCCTCCAGATCGCTTATCAACTCAAGTTTGTATTCATCACCTTTATTGGAAAAATGCTCAAGTGCCTCTTTTTTAGAAACTTCCACTCTTTGAAAGCTTTGTTTCTCACGGGCAAGATCAAGCATCTTTTTTTCAATATCAACAAGATCAGCTTCATTCAGAAGTCTGTCGCCTGTATCAATATCATAATAAAAGCCATTTTCAATATCAGGCCCGATTCCGAATTTCACTCCCGGGTATAACTGCTCAATTGCCTCAGCCATCAAATGTGCTGATGAATGCCACAGGGTTGATTTGCCTTCTGTATCATTCCACGTTAAAAGTTGAACAGCTGAATCTGCGTTGATCGGACGTGTGGCATCCCACACTTCACCATTCACTTTGGCTGAAAGAACATTTCTTGCCAGTCCTTCACTGATACTTAATGCTATATCCATGGCTGTTACACCCTGGTCATACTGTCGGATACTGCCATCCGGTAAGGTAATATTCATCTCGGTCGTTTTTGAAAACAGGGTGCAAAGGTACAAAAAAAATGTCTCTGTTTTTTTCTGATGAACAGGAATTGCCTCTCACCGATGAAATTATAAGGAAAAGAAAGATTGAAAAAGATTATTCCGTGATCTTCACAGAACGAAGGTCTAAAATATTAACTGCATTGGTACTTAAACCAGATATTCTTTTATTGACAAAGCGCAGCGATTCATCATAAAATAATACTACGACAGGAGCTGATTCCATGAGCAGGCTATCCATTCTCCAAAACAAATTATGCCGTTCGACAGGATCCGTAATCCCTTGTGATTCAGCATATAATTTATCAAACTGAGGATTCGAATAATGTGTATAATTGGGCCCTTCCGGTGCGAAATTTGCCGTTGTAAATAAGGCCAGATAATTTTCTGCATCAGGATAATCGGCCACCCAGGATGACCTGAACATACTCAGTTTACCCATCGCCCTGGCCTGACGCAATGCAATAGGTTGACTTACTTCAACAGAAGCCTGTAAGCCAACAGAATGTAGTTGTGACTGGACAAATTTTGCAATATCAACATATTCAGCTGTTGTAGTGAGTATTACAGGAAATTCCGACAATCTATTTTCTTTTACCAGGCGATTAGCAAGAAGAGGTTGATAAGAATATCCAGATTTACCTAAACTGTCATGGCCGGGCATCCCATAAGGAATCATCCCTCCCGTTCCCGGTTTACCAATCCCATTCCGGAGAAATTTTAACATCTTATCCCTGTCAATCGCATAATTAATTGCTTTCCTGAGCTGAAGGCTCCTCATCGGATTTTGCTTTCCTGGAATAGAATCAATGAAAATTCCAAGATATTCTGTGTTCAGAAATGGCTTCCGCTGAAGATACATTTGATCTTGATATTTCTGACGCAATTTCCCTTCCCTGCTTAGTAATTCATCCTTGTAGCGGGCATCAATCCCTGACATAAAATCGAATTTTCCCTTAACAAACTGCAAAAAAGCAGTCTGTCGATCCACCAGAAAACTAATTGCAACTCCATCAATAATTGGAACATCCTGTTTATCTGTCTTTTCAAAATAATTTGCATTCTTTCGGAGAATGAGCTTCACCCCTTCTTTCCAGTAAGTAAAGCTGAAAGGTCCTGTACCTATTGGATTTCTTCGAAAATCGTTGCCATACTTTTCAACTGCCTCATGGGGAACCACCGAAGCGTAAACCATACTTAAGATACCCAAAAAAGATGGATTTTGCTCGTTCAAGCTGATCTGAAGAATCGTGTCGTTAATTGCCTGGAAATCGGCTTTCCCATTAATCCGGGCTACAGAATTAAATATCCACGCACCGGGAGCAGATAAATCTGATTGTAAAAGACGGTTGAAACTAAAAACAAAATCCCGGGCTACTACTTTTCTTTTTACACCATTAAATATCTGATTATCATGAAAATATACATCACTTCTCAGATAGAAAGTATAGATTCTGCCATCTTCGCTGATGCTCCATGATTTGGCAATAGAAGGAACTATTCCGAGGTTTTCGTTCAGACTTACCAATCCGTTGTACAATTGGTTACAAACCCAGATATGCGGCAAATCTTTGGCAAAAGCGGGATCCAAACTTACAATTCCGGATGATTCATTGTACCGGAAAACAGATCCGGAAGAGGCCTCATTTCCAGATTCAGAACATGAATTGATTGATAAAAAAAGAAATACGAGAGAGGAGAAGATCAATATATGTTTCTGATAATCAAGCTTCCTCATAAATAAATGTTTTGGCTAAATTATGAAAAGGTCGTGATTTTCTTTGAAAGTCATTTCATCCTAACGAAGTTTTCCTGCGATTCGTTCAATTTTTCGAATCCACCGATCCCGTTGCTTCTCACTTGATCCTCTTACTGGTCCGACAGAAGTGATCCAAACAGGTTTGATACCACAGAAATGCAACAATCCCAATCGCATAGCATGATGACCGGGAGCGAATTTAAATAAATGGTAATACCATGGCGGGGAATCCATCGATACGATCAAACGGGCCGTTTTTCCATTCAGCAACTTTTCAGGAATTGCTTTACCACTGACATATTTGAAAGCAAATCCAGGCAAAAAGGTTCTGTCAATAAAGCCTTTCAATAAAGCCGGGTATGTAGACCACCAATTTGGATAAACAAAAACCAGATGCTCTGCCCAGCTTATAAGCTCCTGAGCTTTAATAATATCTGTTTCCAGTTCCCTGCTCCCGCGATATCCTTCTTTGAAATTAATCTCGAAATCCAGATCACGCAAAATGATTTCTTTAACTTCCGCACCAGCCGATTTAGCTGCCAATACATACTTATCTTTCAAACAATCAGTAAATGTATCTTTTACCGGATGTCCCTGAATAACCAAAATTCTTTTCATGTTTTGAACTACTCAAGGATTAAGGCTGGTACTTCCATCATATTTTCAACAAAGTGAAAATGCAAACCTTCAATATATTCTGCCTTTATTTCAGAGAAATCACGCCTGTTCTCCTTTGAAAGAATTATTTGGGTGATTTTAGCACGTTTTGCTGCCAGTATTTTTTCTTTAATACCTCCAACTGGAAGAACACGGCCTCTCAAAGTAATCTCACCGGTCATCGCCCAGCCCGGACGGGCTTTTCGTTTGGTAAATGCTGATACCAATGCTGTAAACATGGTTATTCCGGCTGATGGTCCGTCTTTGGGTGTCGCCCCTTCCGGAACATGAAGATGAACGTTCCATTTTTCAAAATCTCCAGAATCAATTCCCAACTGATCGGCATGTGATTTCAGATACTCAAAAGCGATTACAGCAGATTCTTTCATTACATCACCCAGATTACCAGTGAGTTTCAGATCGCCTTTCCCATGACTCAGGCTAACTTCAATAAACAAAGTTTCACCTCCGACAGGCGTCCAGGCAAGACCAATAACAACACCCGGGATGGTTATCAGATTTGATTGTTCAGTATGAAAAATTCCAATTCCAAGCACTTTTTCAAGGTCAACGGATGAAACTTTTGCTTCATACTTTTCCTCCATGGCAATGTATTTTGCCTTATTTCTGATAAGGCGGGCAATCTGACGTTCAAGTGTTCTCACGCCTGCTTCCCGCGTATAATCTTCAATGACCTGCTCAATAATTTTTTTAGAAAATACTACTTCCTTATTTTTAAGTCCGTGCTCTTCCATCTGCTTGGGAATCAGATGCTTTTTGGCTATCTGAATCTTTTCTTCAATAAGATATCCACTCAGATCAATCACTTCCATCCTGTCGCGCAAAGCCGGATGGACGGTTCCCAGATTGTTTGCAGTGGCGATGAACATGATCTTTGAGAGATCAAAATCCATTTCAAGGAAATTATCGTAAAAGCTATTATTCTGTTCAGGATCAAGTATTTCCAGAAGCGCCGCCTGAGGATCTCCGTTGATATTATTTCCAATAACTTTATCGATTTCGTCAAGAACAAAAACAGGATTGGCTGTTTTTACCTTTTTGAGGTTTTGCAGAATCCGTCCGGGCATGGCGCCAATATAGGTTTTGCGATGACCACGCAACTCGGCTTCGTCACGTAAGCCACCCAGTGACATCCTTACATATTTTCTTCCAAGAGCACGGGCAATCGATTTTCCCAGCGAAGTTTTACCAACACCGGGAGGGCCTACCAAACACAAAATCGGAGATTTCATATCCTGTTTGATCTTGTGGACCGCCAGATGCTCAATAATTCTATCCTTCACCTTATCAAGTCCAAAATGATCCTGATTCAGGATTTTCATGGCATTATTCAAATCGAAGTTATCGACTGAAAACTCATTCCAGGGCAGTTCAACCAGTGTTTCGAGATAATTGAGCTGTATTCCATATTCGGCTGCCTGCGGATTCATTCGTTGTAATTTGACCATTTCACGCTCAAACACATCCTTAACTTCCTTTAACCAAAGCTTTTTTGCAGACTTTTCTTTTAAACTCTTAACATCCAACTCATTGGGAGTTCCGCCTAATTCCTCCTGAATCGTTTTAAGCTGCTGATTCAGCAGATAATCGCGTTGTTGCTTATCGAGATCAACCTTTACTTTGCTTTGAATCTGATGCTTCAGGTCAAGCATTTGCAACTCTTTGGTAAGATATGCCAAAACCTGATTGGCCCGTTTTTTCATATCAGTAATTTCGAGTAACAACTGTTTCTCTCCGTTAGAGACGTTTAAGTTACTGGAAATGAAATGGATTAAAAATCCCGGACTTTCAATATTTTTAATTGCGAATGATGCTTCTGATGGAATATTAGGTGATTTATCAATAATCTGAATTGAAAGATCCTTAATGGATTGAATCAGCGCATCAAACTTATCGTCATTGACAACCTGAACAGTCTCTTCATATGGAGTAACCCTGGCTTTAAAATAAGGCTCTTCACGGGTGATTTCCAACAATTTAAACCTCTTTTTACCCTGAATAATGACAGTAGTATTTCCATCCGGCATCTGTAAGGTTTTAATGATCTGAGCCACAGTACCCACATCATGGAGGTCATCCATTGTCGGATCTTCAACTGAGGCATCTTTCTGAGCGATAACGCCAATGATTTTCTCTTTCCGATAGGCTTCTTTCACAAGTCGAATAGATTTGTCGCGTCCGACAGTTATCGGAATTACAACTCCGGGAAAAAGCACGGCATTTCGTAAAGGCAAAAGGGCAAGCTCTTCCGGAACATCTTCCGCATTCATAATTTCCTCATCTTCAGAAGAAAGAAGCGGAATAAATTCAGCATCAGTTTCAGCGAGATTGGTCAAATACATTGGGTCTATATTCAAAGGGTTCTCCATAAATTCGGACAAATTGACAGTTTAAGTAGAAATTCTAAAATTTTGGGTCAATAATCTCGAGATAAGGTTATCAAATAACTCATAACCAATTGATCTTCAGACTATCTGATCAAAAAATATTAAAATTCCAAATAGGAAGGTTCAAATCATGTGCCAGAAAAATCAGGCTCTGCGGTTTTTGTGGGTCAGACTATAGATTTCGGTGAGAATATCTTTTTCTACTTTTCCGAATGTTTTCTGACGTCGTCCGTAAACAGCCTGAGCAATAACAAATGCCTTTTTCAGTTCAAAATCTGCCATTCCCTGTGTTCCGCCCCAACTAAATGATGGAATGAAATTACGCTGATAACCAGATCCATATACATTAACATTGACGCCAACAATAGTACCAGTATTGAACATGGTATTGATACCGCACTTGGAATGGTCACCCATAATGGTTCCACAAAACTGTAAACCAGTCGAAACGAAACTTTCATCAGGATAACTCCACAGCTTCACTTCTTCATATGTATTTTTCAGATTTGATGTATTGGTATCAGCACCCAGATTACACCACTCACCTATGACAGAATGACCAAGGAAACCGTCATGAGCCTTATTTGTATAGCCAAATATGACTGAATTATTTACCTCACCACCAACTTTGGAATAAGGGCCTATTGTGGTAGGTCCGTAGATTTTTGCATCCATTTTAAGCACAGCGTGATCGCACAATGCCAATGGACCACGTACTTTAACACCTTCCATTATTTCAGCATCTTTACCAATATAGATAGGGCCTGTAGAAGCATTTAGAATAGAAAACTCAACAATGGCACCTTCTTCAATAAAGATATTTTCGGGATTCACAAGCCGGTTGGTATCGCTGATTTTCTGAGATTTTCTGCCTTTAGTAAGAAGTTCATAATCAGCCTTGATAGCCAGATCATTAAAATGAAATATATCCCAGGTGTTTTCAACTTTCATATAGTCAACATCCGTGACAACTGACTCACATTCAAATTCACTATCAGGGTCCATCAGTTGTTTCAATTCCTTTGCAGAAACACTCATCGCGATAACCGTATCATTTTTCACCAGTGAAAATCCTGATTTTAACTTTATGATCTCACTCACAAGTTCCTTATTCGGGCAAATTGAGCCATTGATCAGGATGTTTTCATCTGATTCAACCATTGGAAATTTAGTCTGAAGGTAACCTTCTGTAAGACTGGAAGTTGTGGTTCCGAGATATTTTTCCCATTTTTCGCGAATCGTGAGAATACCAATCCGCAAATCAGCGACTGGCCGTGTAAAGACAAGCGGTAGCAGGTTCTGTCTGTTTGAACTATCGAAAAGGATGTAATTCATGGTGTTTAGCTTATAATTAACTTAAATCTTAACTTAACAAATATAACACAATAACGTGAAATATTTCTATTTGTTCTAAAAAAATCTAATTCAGAATAATTTCAAATGATTAACCACCGGATTTCGAATATAAAACTAAAAAGCTCATACCGTTAAGATATGAGCTTTATAATATCTGAAGAGGAAATAAGTCCTATTCGTAACGCTTTTTGTAACGGTTTTTAAATTTATCAACACGACCAGCCGAGTCAACAAGTTTCATCTTACCTGTGTAGTACGGGTGCGAAGTATGCGAAATTTCAAGCTTTACAACCGGATATTCTTTACCATCTTCCCATACGATAGATTCCTTTGTTTTCACAGTACTTCTCGAAAGAAAGGTATAATCGTTCGACATATCTTTGAACACAACTAAACGGTAATCTTTGGGGTGAATGTCTTTTCTCATCGCTTCTATTACTAAGATTTTTAGGGCTGCAAAATTACAATCTTTTTTCTTATATCCTAATTATCAGATCACTTTTTTCGAAAAGCTTATGTTTTTCTTCAGGCGTATATGTTCTGATCAATATCATTTATCGGTAATAATTCAATTTTTCGTTGATTTTCAAATAGATAACAGGAATTTCATAGTATCAAGTCCGTCAGCATAATCTGATACCGATGGATACTGTGTCTGACCAAATGGGATACTTCTTTCGATGAGTCCAGGTTCAGAAACAACACATTGAATCAGCGATTTATTTATTTCAATACTGGACAAAACACTGTCAATGTCGCTGTAATACAGGTAGTTCAAAACGGAAACAGGTGTATTAAATCCTGTATCTTGTCGGAGCAAAACTGATCCGTTATCAAAATGTGGTGTCTGGTTAATTAAAAACAATGCCTTATTATATTCGTAATTATTCATGTACTTTGAATACAAAGTGGCATCAAAACGCTTAGAGAAACCATCAAGCATAGGTGAAAAATCATAGGAATCAGGAACAAAAAACATTGAAACATTCCTACATCCAAGGCCAAAATAGCTAAACACATCTTCAGCCAGGGCTTTCAGTTGGATTTCGGTTTCATTCCCTGATAGCACAGCAATGCTGTTTCTGTTTGATCTGATGATGTGTGGATATTTTCCAAAATAATAATCAAAATAACGCGAAGAGTTGTTGCTGCCTGTCGCAATCACTGCATCAAAGCCAGATATCATACCTTCAATAAACGTAATCCTGGGCTCGAAATCGGGTTCTATCGCAATGAGCAAATTTGATATTGCTGGTAAAAGCACAGAATCTGAAGATGAAAGTTTACCTAAGAAATGATGCCCAGACATTAAAACACATAAAAAATCATGAAATCCAACTGCCGGGATATTACCGGCAAGAATCACTGCCACTTTCTTTGGAGATACATTTATCAAAGAATAATCAGAAACCCAGTTGCGAAGTGCCTCTTCGGATAACATCTTACTAATCCCATCAATGGAACGATATACACTGTCAACTGTAAACCATGGATTACGATGTGTTGATTGATGACATGCATCTTTTAGTGAATGAAAGGCAATTCCTTCAGACTGTGAAAGAGAATCAAGTATATATGTCTCGTTTTCTGATGTTTGAACCTTATTAAGAATCAATCCTAATCGGATAAAGGCACATAAACGTTGTTCTGATTTCATGAAAAATGGTTCACTGAATAATTGTCGCGAAATTAACAATTTCCGGGGGTATTTTTTATCTTATAAATTTGGTGCAAGATGATATTTGGATAATCAAATTGCCTAATTTTACTGACAAATCATAAATTCTTTTTTATATGAAAAAACATAATTTTTATGCAGGACCCTCTATCCTGCCGCAATTTACAATCGAAAATACTGCCAAAGCCCTGATCGATTTTGCAGGCACTGGTTTGTCTCTCATGGAGGTATCACATCGCAGCAAACAATTTATTGCTGTCGTTGAAGAAGCCCAATCACTGTTTAAGGAACTTTTAAACATCCCGGATGGCTACACTACTCTTTTCCTGGGCGGTGGTGCCAGTCTTCAGTTTTGTATGGTTCCCTACAACCTAATGGCAAAAAAAGCTGCCTATCTGAACACCGGAGAATGGGCAAGAAAAGCTATTAAAGAAGCCAAAGGCTTCGGAGAAGTTGAAGTTGTTGCCTCTTCAGAGGATAAAAATTTCAATTATATTCCAAAAGGATTTAGTATTCCTACTGATTCTGATTATCTGCATATTACAACGAACAACACGATTTTCGGAACTGAAATTCTTCATCAGATCGAATCCCCGATTCCATTGGTTGCTGATATGTCATCAGATATTTTCAGCAGGGTATTTGACGTTTCGAAGTATGTACTTATTTATGGTGGTGCTCAGAAAAACCTCGCTCCTGCCGGCGTAACTTTTGTTATTGTTAAAAATGATATTCTTGGAAAAGTTGATCGGAAAATTCCAACAATGTTGAATTACAAAACCCATATTGACAAGGAATCGATGTTTAACACACCTCCAGTTGTGCCGATTTTTGCAGCACTTCAAACGCTGAAATGGCTCAAAGAAATGGGAGGCGTTGCCGAAATGGAAAAAATTAACATCAAAAAAGCTGATCTTTTATACGGTGAAATTGACCGGAACTCCCTGTTCAAAGCTACTGTACCGAAGAAAGAAGATCGCAGCCGCATGAATGTTTGTTTCGTGATGAATGACACTCCCGAAGAGTACGAAAAAGAATTTGCAAGCTTCGCTTCCTCAAGAGGAATGGTTGGACTACCCGGCCACCGTGATGTTGGCGGTTTTAGGGCATCAATCTATAACGCACTTCCTTACGAAAGCGTTGAAGCTCTGGTAGCTGTTATGCAGGAATTCGAACAGACGAAAAAATAATCAGTTCAAAATCAAAAAAATATGAAAACAGTATTAGTTGCAACTGATAAACCCTTTGCTAAAATTGCTTCGGATCAAATCAAAGCAATCTTTGCTCAGGCAGGTTACGAATGCCGGTTTTTGGAGAAATACACACAGCAATCCGATTTCATTGAAGCTGTTGCTGATGTTGACGCTGTGATTATCCGCAGTGATAAGGTGGATAAAGACGTGATCGAAAATGGTAAAAAACTGAAAATAGTTGTCAGGGCAGGCGCAGGTTATGACAATGTCGATCTGCCATCCGCCACAGCAAAAGAAGTGGTAGTGATGAATACACCCGGACAAAACAGCAATGCAGTGGCTGAACTTGTTTTTGGAATGGCCGTGTTCCAGATCAGGAACCATTTTGACGGATCGTCAGGTACCGAATTGAAAGACAAGAAAATAGGAATTCATGCTTATGGAAACGTTGGAAAAAATGTAGCAAGAATCGCTAAAGGATTTGGTATGCAGGTTTATGCATTCGACCCTTTTGTTTCCGCTGCTGAAATTGAAAAAGATGGCGTAATAGTTGTTTCATCTGTTGATGAACTCTATGAGACCTGTCAATTTGTTTCATTGCATATTCCGGCTACATCCGAAACAAAAAAATCAATTAATCACAAATTGATGTCGAAGATGCCCGCCAATGCTGTATTGATCAATACTGCAAGAAAAGAAGTCATTCATGAAGATGATTTGAAAGTAGTAATGGCCGAACGAAAAGATTTTTGCTATGTGAGTGATATACAGCCAGATTGCATGAGCGAACTTCAGGATTATTCGAAGAGGCTCTTTTTCTCACCTAAAAAAATGGGTGCTCAAACAGAAGAAGCAAATATAAATGCAGGGATAGCTGCTGCAAATCAGATCATTGCATTTTTTGAAAAGAACGATATCCGGTTTAAGGTTAACTAACTGACAATGAACAACTCCTGTATTTGTACATACAGGAGTTGTTTTTTATTTTCACACAATTCTTATGACTACAAACTCAAACAAGACCCTGATTTTTTTCCGTTTCGAAGATTTACGTGTTTATCATAAGGCTATCGATTATGCACTGTGGGTGCAGGAGAATCTGCAAGATAATCCTGATAATCCGCACAAATCATTTTATCAACATTTCTTTACTGTTTCCCGTGCTATACCGATCAGCATTGCCGAAGGTAGCGCATTTCAAAAGCCGCAGTTTATTCAGCAACTCCGGCAAGGAAAAACCGCAATCCGTGAATGCCTTGTATTAACAACTCTTGCTCAAAAAAGTCAGTTTATCACAAGCAGTCAGGAAACAGAATCGAGAAATCAACTTATCGAATTAACAAAAATGATTGGGGCACTAATCACTTCTTTGCTGCGTAATCCCGAAACCGTTGAAGGGCAGTTTGAGGAAGAAACTATTCATGAAATTAAATAATAATTTACTGATATTCTGATATATGGCAATATTAAAAGCATTTAAAGGCTGGCGACCACCACAAAATATTGTAAAGGATCTCGCATCAAGACCCTACGATGTACTTGATTCAAAGGAAGCCCGTACAGAAGCTGATGGCAATCCGTTCAGTCTGCTTCATGTTATAAAACCCGAAATCGATCTACCCGAAGGAATTGACCTTCACAGTAATGAAGTTTACGAAAAAGCAAAAGAGAATTTTGACACTTTTCGTGAAAAAGGATGGTTAAAACAGGATCCTAAAGCATGTTTATATATATATGCTCAGACCATGAACGGAAAAACCCAGTATGGTGTTGTCGGATGCGCCGGGGTTGATGATTATATGAACAATATCATCAAAAAACATGAACTTACCCGACCTGACAAAGAAGAAGATCGCATGAAACATGTTCGCATCACCGATGCCAATATGGAACCTGTTTTCTTCACTTATCCTGCTCAAAAAGAAATCGATCAGATAGTTGAGAATTTTGTAAAAACGCATGAAGCAACGTATAATTTCACCGCTGATGATGGCTTTGGCCATCATTTCTGGGTGATTGAAGATCAGGAAATCATCACAATGCTTATTTCTTTGTTCGAAAAACTTCCTGCAACCTATGTCGCTGATGGTCACCATCGTACAGCAGCGGCTGCCCTGGTCGGCAATGAAAAAAAGAGAAATAACCCACATCATTCTGGCAAGGAAGAGTATAATTTTTTTCTTGCAGTGCATTTCCCTGATAATCAACTTACTATTATTGATTATAATCGTGTGGTAACAGATTTACATGGATTATCTCCGGATGATTTTATCAACAAATTAAAAGAAGGATTCATTGTTTCTGAAGAAGGCACAGAAATATTCCAGCCAAAAGAATTACATAATTTCTCGATGTACCTAGGCGGAAAATGGTATTCTCTTACCGCAAAACCAGGAACATACGATGATAATGATCCAATTGGAGTGCTGGATGTTACAATTCTGACAAATCTCGTTTTGGAACCATTACTTGACATCACTGATCTCAGAAGATCGAAAAGAATTGATTTTGTTGGCGGCATTCGCGGACTTGGTGAATTGAAACGTCGGGTTGATTCCGGTGAAATGGCTGTTGCGTTCGCTCTTTATCCTGTCTCCATGGAACAGTTAATCAATATCGCAGATTCCGGAAATATCATGCCCCCAAAAACCACCTGGTTTGAACCTAAACTAAGATCAGGACTCGTTGTTCATTCACTTGACTAACTAATATCTAATATGGAAACAAAAGAAAAAGTTGTTGAAACACTAAAAGCTGCTACAAAACCGCTTCGTGCTGGTGAAATCGCTGAAATTGCTGGTCTTGACAAAAAAGATGTTGAGAAAGCAATAAACAAACTCAAAAATGACGGCACCATTCACTCGCCAATACGTTGCTGCTATGCAGTAAAATAGTCATACATAATTGTAAAAAATGCATGGATCCGTTTTGGTTCCATGCATTTTTTCTACCCTTAAATTTTCTGTAACCTATTGAATATAAGATGAAATATTCAGCAAACATTCTTAAAAATTATCTGGCTTTTCTCCGACTTGAAAAATCACTTGCTGAGAACAGTGTGGATGCCTATACAAGGGATGTTGCTTTATTCTTTCAGTTTATGGATGAAACTGATCCTGATATTTCATTGGACGAAATAAAAAAAAATCATATTCAAAATTTCATCAAACGACTTTTTGAAATCGGTTTCAGTGCCTATTCTCAGGCACGTATAGTTTCAGGATTGCGTTCGTTTTTCAATTTTCTGGAGGCGGAAAATCTGATAAAAAGCAATCCAACTACACTAATTGAATCACCAAATCTGGGTAGAAAATTACCTGAGGTTCTGAGTGCAATTGAAATTGATCAAATGCTCAACACTTTTGATTTGAGCTCATCTACCGGTTACAGAAACAAAGTGATTATTGAAACTATGTATGGATGCGGACTGAGGGTTTCTGAACTTATCTCACTGAAAATCAGTTTTATCTATTGGAAAGATGGTTTTATCCAGATTATTGGTAAAGGCGATAAAGAGCGTCTTGTTCCGATAGGGAATCATACTTTAAAGCTGATTGAAGACTATCTTTCGTCGTATCGTGTTCATATTCAGATTGATAAAAAAGCTTCAGATATTGTATTTCTGAATGAACGCGGCAAAGGTCTCAGTCGCCAGATGGTTTTCCTGATTGTTAAGAAAGCTGCCGCCGATGCAGGTATAAAAAAGAAAATCAGTCCGCATACGTTGCGGCATTCATTTGCAACACATTTGCTCGAAGGCGGAGCCGATTTAAGGGCAGTGCAACAGATGCTTGGTCATGTAAGTATCACAACCACAGAAATTTATACACATATCAACAGAGAATACCTGCGGGATACCATTTTAAGTTTTCACCCGCGATCGAGAAGAAGAACGAACTAAAATGTTTCTATTTCTCCCTTTTCATTAATCAAAACACCGAGACTGATTGCCAGCATTTCTTCCCCATCATAAAAGAAATCAATCAAACCATCTTCAAAAGAAATCCGGTTTTCACCTTCTTCTACTTCAATCTCGTGATTTTCATAACCGTTTTTCTTCATCAAGCTGATTAGCTTTTCCATTGAAAGTTCAAAAACTTTTGATCCAAACAATACCGAATCTGGATTATCCGTCTCAATGCATGAAACAACAGACTTGTCAACACCTTCAAAAAATACTGAAATTCCTCTTTCCCAATAATGAAGAATTACCGTATTCATCATATCATCTTCATCAATCTGATCGATTTCTTCGGCATCCCCAAGCAGTGCAACAACGTCATCAATGGTCTGTCCAAACCGCAATACCCCGCATCCAGCCAAGGGTTTTATATCGTTTAAGTCAATTTTCATATTCAGAAGTATTTGATTTTCATTGTCTAAATGTAAACAATAAATTTATAAAACACAAGGACTAATCAGGTATTTTTTCTTTAAGGAACAAATTTTACTCAAACCGGATGGATTTCGAAGGTTGAATGGCATTGATAACCGAAACCGGTATATATAAAATGAAAGTCCAGATAATCAATGTTCCGGCGTTTATTGTTAAAATTTGTATCACAGAGATATCTACAGGAACCTCAGACAAATAGTAGGACTCAGCGGGCAATTTTATGAGCCCGAAGTGAGACTGCAACAAGCAAAAACCAATTCCAAGAATGTTCCCAATTACGAGGCCACGAATTAAAATCGATAATGATAGTGATTGAAATATTCTTCTGATAAGTCCATCGGTTGCACCCAAAGCTTTGAAAAGTCCGATCATGGAAGTTCGTTCCAGAATTAGTATTAAAAGTGTTCCAACGATCGTGATGCCAGATACCAGAACCATCAAAACAATGATAATTATTACATTCATATCCTGAAGATTGAGCCAGTCAAATATTTGAGGATAAGACTCTTGTGCTGTTGCCGAAACAAGTTCTGCAGGAAGAACAAAGTACAATGAATCATTGATTGCCCAGGCTGACAAATTTTTTTCAATAAGGACTTCTACAGTACTGAATTGATCATTTTGCCAGCCATTTAATTTCTGAAGGTGCTTTACATCGGCAAAAGCATACCGTTTATCAAATTCCAAAAGTCCGGTCTCATATATTCCACTTACAATCAGTTTTCTACCTCTTGGTTGTTGCTGATCGTGTGAAAGAAACCAGAATCGGATAGCATCTCCGGTATTCAATCGCAAAAGATCAGCAGTTTTTTTTGAAATTATCACCTGATTACATAATGAATCTTCTTGAATATCAGGCATCTTACCTTCAATCAGTTTAGATGAAAAATAAGAAGTGTCATAATCAGTACCTATTCCTTTTAAAACAATTCCCTGAACCTGATTCTCTGTTCGAATCAATGCTGGTTTCTCAATAACTCCCTGAAAATGAATTATTCCATCTACTTCACTGATTTTCTCTATCAGCGATTGATCCAAAAGCAAAGCTTGCTTTTCATAGGAATCATTGTTATCAAGGACTTCAATTTTAATGGGTGCCGCAAATCCAATCACTTTATCACGGATCTGATTTTTAAATCCAATAACGATAGCAACCGAAACAATCATTACCGCCAGACCCAAAGCCACGCTAAGGATTGCAATGCGGATCACTGCCCCCGAAACATATCTGCCGGAAATGGAAAAAATTCTAGACGCAATAAAGGGAGCCAGTTTCATTTTTGTAGTATCATTGCAAAAATATGGAATGAATGCTTACAAGGCGCATATATCGTGTGTTTGTTATTAGTCTGTTCACTTGCATCTCCTGTGCATCAGCTTCCGTACCCCAAAACAACACACTCAGATTGACGGATGAAACCATTACAGGTGCAGAGCAACTGGAGTTATATATTCCTGATATTCTGAATAAAAAAATTGCTCTTGTTGCAAATCAATCCTCAATGATTGGGAGCATTTCATTGGTTGACACCCTTCAGAATCTTGGAATATCGATCAGCAGGATTTTTTCACCTGAGCATGGATTTCGTGGAACGATGAAGGAAGGTGAATCAGTTCAGGATGAAACATTAAAAAAACAGGCCCTTTCCATCGTTTCGCTATATGGAAATAAAAAGAAACCTTCGAATTCTGATTTAAAAGATATTGACATTTTAGTTTTTGATATTCAGGATGTTGGCGTCAGGTTTTATACATATATTACCACGCTTACGCTGGTAATGGAAGCTTGTGCTGAGAATAAAATACCAATGATAGTGCTCGACCGGCCTAATCCAAATGGTTTTTACATTGATGGTCCGGTGTTGGACACTGCTTTTCGTTCATTCGTTGGAATGCATCCAGTTCCAGTCGTTTACGGACTCACAATTGGTGAATATGCCATGATGGTCAATGGCGAAAAATGGCTGGAAAAAGGCTTGAAATGTGATTTAAAGGTTATTCCTCTTAAAAATTATTACCGAAGTCAAATCTCACTGCTACATACACCGCCTTCCCCGAATTTAAAATCATGGCAGGCAATTTACCTCTACCCTTCCTTATGTTTTTTTGAGGGAACAAGCCTGAGTGTTGGTCGCGGAACTGCTCGCCCCTTTGAAGTTTATGGTCATCCGAATTTGATGACAGGCTCATTTCAATTTATTCCTGCAGGAGAGAATACTGTCTTAGAGAACAAGGTTTGTTATGGTCAGGACCTTTCCGGATATGCGAATAATTACAAATTCAACCCAAAAGAAATCGTATTATACTGGTTGATTGAAAGTTACAACATGCTCTCAAAGAATGATTCATTCTTTAATGCTTACTTCGATAGATTGGCAGGAACTGACCAGGTTCGCAAGGACATTCTTTCAGGTATTCCGGAAGAAAAAATCAGAGAGAAATGGTCACACGATATTGATACATTCAAAAAAATCAGGATAAAGTATTTACTTTACCCTGATTTTGAATAGTTTATAAAAATCTTAGTTTGTTTTACCAGGATAAACTTTCAAGGCTTCACGAATTAGAAGCATTGACTGCTTCAGATCTTCAACATTGAGTACGTAACTGATCCGTACTTCGTTTTTACCCATTCCTGGAGTTGAATAAAAGCCACTTGCTGGTGCAAGCATAACTGTTTGCTTCTGATAATCAAATGATTCCAACAACCATTGGCAGAAATGATCAGAATCGGTAATCGGTAAACGTGCCACAACGTAAAAAGCACCTTTCGGATTTGGACAATAACAACCAGGAATTTTATTGATTTCTTCAACAACAATATTACGGCGCATCAAATACTCATGCAAAACCTCGGTGAAATACTCATCAGGCGTATCAATGGCAGCTTCAGCTGCAATTTGTCCGAAAGTTGGCGGACTCAAACGTGCCTGAGCAAATTTAAGAGCTGTCTGCATTAATTCCTTATTTTTAGAAATCATACATCCAATACGGAATCCGCAGGCGCTATAACGTTTTGAAACGGAATCAATTAAAATAACATTATCATCAATTCCTTCCAGATGCATGCATGAATAATGGGTGTTTCCATCATAGCAAAACTCACGATAGACTTCATCAGCAATCAGAAACAGATCATATTTAATGACCAATTGCCTGAGTGTTTCCAGTTCTTCCTTCGAATACAGGTAACCTGTTGGATTGTTTGGATTGCAAATGAGAATAGCCTTTGTTCGAGGAGTGATGGACTTTTCAAAATCTGCAATCGGAGGAAGTGCAAAACCAGTTTCGATAGATGAAAAGATTGGTGTAACTACAATTCCGGAATTGATCGCAAAACCATTATAATTGGCATAGAATGGTTCCGGAATAATTACTTCATCACCCGGATCCATAATGGACTGAAAAGCAAATAAAATTGCTTCTGAGGCACCAGCACCAATAATAATATCTTCGGCTGTGATATGGATATTGTGTTTCAGATAGTAGTTTGCAAGTTTCTTTCTGTATGAAGGAATTCCGGCAGAATGACTGTATTCAACTACTTTGGCAGAGAAATTACGAACCGCATCAAGAGCAACTTCGGGTGTTTTAATATCGGGCTGACCAATATTTAGATGGTAAACTTTGACACCTCTTTGCTTTGCTTTATCAGCAAACGGAACCAATTTTCTGATAGGAGATTCGGGCATCTGACGGCCCTTTTTCGAAATGCTTGGCATAAATTATAGGATTAAAAAAAGACCGGCCAAAACAGCCGGTCTTTTGTATTTTCAAGGATTATTTCGTTGCCGGAGCGAGATCAGTTTTAATAGGAAGAGTCTCATCTGTCGGGGCTAAAACAGTACCCTTAATCCGAAGGACAACACTGCTGTTTACCTTGGCGTTGGAAGTAACTGTAACGGTCTTGTTGAATGGTCCTGCTTTTGAGGTATTATAAGTTACCTTAATCTTCTCTTTTTCGCCAGGCAAAATTGGTTGATTAGGCCAGGTAGGAACTGTACATCCACAGGATGATTTCGGACGTTGGATAATAAGCGGCTCATTTCCTGTGTTAGTGAATTCAAATTCACAAGTACCGTCACCACTCAGTTTAATATTACCATAATCGTGAACCAGTTCAGTAAAAGTAATCTCAGGTCCGTTAACCGGTGCTGTTGTTGTTTTGGTTTCCTGTGCATGTACACCAAAATATGTACCTGCAACAATGAACATGGAGAGAATCAGTCGTTTCATTTCTATTTTCCTTTTAATTAATAGTAAATTCAATTTATGCAGTGCAAAATTAACGAAACTTCTGATAGTCAATGTTAGCAATTGTTAAAAATGATTGAAGTATTTTTTCATTTCTTTTTTTATTGTCATTGTTGAAAAATGGAAACTTTTACTACTTTTGCACCTCGAAAACGCGGCGAGGTAGCTCAGATGGTTAGAGCGTCGGATTCATAACCCGGAGGTCCCGAGTTCAACTCTCGGTCTCGCTACAAAATTAAGCCATTGCAAATCAATGCAATGGCTTTTTTATTTTCATTCTGTCAGGTTCAAAGAATTTAGGCTTTACCTTTGGATAAACCCTTTGTAATGAAAAAAGCATTCTGGATTCTGTTTATTATTCTATCTCCGATCACAGCCTTCAATCAGTATTTTGAAGATGCAGGTCGTATTGTCCCCATTTCAGAAAAGGCAAAAATATCTACATCTGGTGGGAAAAGTGAAGAGAACATAACCGATAATAACATAAATACCTTCTGGGAATCAGATCCGGTATTGCCCGAAAACTATATCAAACGCCCTGATTTGAACCTATTAAGGTCAATTGCTTCTGAGACAACAATAGCGTCATTTCCATTCGCCTTTGACGGAAACACAAATACATCTACCAAAATCTCCAAACCAGATTCCGATGGAAAATACAGAATCAGGATCGAATTTGAATCTGCAACATCGATCAAACTGTGTTCATTCAAAACAAGTATGATTGACAGCATTTATCTGCTGGTGGAAAAAAATAAGAAAATTTCTGTTCAAACTGTTTTGACCGCTTCAGATAACTACCTGTTAAAGGAAGAAAGATTTTCAGATTCTGAAAAAATCAATTCATTCCGGCTTGTTAGTAAATCTCCTTTCGATCTTTTTGAATTTGCCATCTTAATCCAAAATCCTTGTGTTTACGCTGAATTAGACTTAGGAGAACAAATGGAAGTAGGACAACTGTATATCAGACATTTATCAGGAAATAATACAATTGCAACAGAAATCTCTGTCTCAAACGACCGTTCGAACTGGAAAACAGTTTCCACTCTGAGTCCACAATTGATTCCTTTGGTCCCGGTAGTACTAAACAATCCCCAGAAAGCAAGATATATCCGACTGTCGCATACACTTTCGTTGGCAGCCTATGCCAAGGCAGTTATCTGGGAGATTAAGGTATATGATCGATTCGGACCATTTGGCAAACCACAAAACATGGCTCAAAACAAGCTGACAATGCGTAACAGAATAGGTATCAATGGTTTCTGGGGATGGGGTTTCAATACCTATGATGATACTTTACCTCATGGACATGGTAGCGAACGGTTCTTCAAAATTGGAAATCTCGTCAGAAGTTACCACAATCTGGATTGGGATATCCCGAAACCGGGAACTGATCCGGAATATGAAAAAATGCCGGAAAACGGAACAAAAGCAAAAGAGTGGCTGAATTGGGACAGAGAATATAAAAATTGGAAAAAAAACGGCTTTACGATTGATGCAAGTATCCAGTTCAATCAGGAAATGGTACCAGATATTTCCTGGAAAGATCCTTACCATGAATCATTCCGTTATGCCAAAGCATTTTCAGATCATTTTGGAAAAACAAATCAAATCATTGATTGTGTTGAAATAGGAAATGAGCCATGGGATTATCCACAAGGATTGTATAAAACTATTCTCGACGGGATGTCAGAAGGATTCAAATCAACTGATAGTCATATCAAAATTTTACCAGCCGCGTTTCAGGCATGTTTCAGGCAATTTGAATCGGGTGAATCAGACAATTATATTGGTGGTAAAATAAGTACAGAAGCATTAAAAAGACTGGATGGACTAAACGGACATTGTTATTCACATTGCTTTTCTGAATACGGAAACAGGCAAAGTGTTGCACCTGAAGATCCAAGATCTGATCTGTTAAATATCCGCAATCTGATCAGATTCAGGGATAGAAATCTCCCGCAAAAGCCTGTATTTATTACTGAATTTGGTTATGATTCTGATGGTGGTGGTGAATCATGTGAGCATGGTGAATGTGTAACGGAATACCAACAAGCAGCCTGGGGGTTGAGGGCAGCTATGCTCCTTTTGAGAAATAATGCAGAAGCAGTTTATTGGTATTTCTTTGCAAATGAGAACAGAAATTCCGTATTACATTCACGATCAGGACTTTGCAGTTCTTCTGCGCTTGGCTTTGTTGAGAAAAAATCTTTTAGGGTTTTTGAACAGTTTCAAAGACTTCTGGGTGATTGTTATCTAAAAGAAATTGTATCTGAAAGCAAAGAATATTATATGTATCTTTTTGAAAATGAAACAACTAACCAAAGATTTGCATTAGTCTGGACAATCAATAATACAGATCCTTCAATATATTCTGAAACAGCATGTCTTTTTCCTTTCAAAGCATTGTCTGTTAATTATTTAGATGATGAAATCGAATGGATCGACCTTGAAAACCAGGATATCATGTCGGACATTCGTATCAATGGTTTTCCAGCGATCGTCAGACTGCAATAAAGGTCTTTTTCATAAAATCGATTTTATGCAAACAAATGAATCAATGTGAATAATTCGCACAATTCATCCATATATTAGGTATCACAGATTTATTAAGGCAAATTTTGTTTTAATTTAGTAGCCTTAATATTCTATATTATATGAATCGAAATACATTTTTTATTGCTTTCGTTGTAATGATTGCCTTTATTTCCTGTAAAACAGAAAATAAACCAGCTGAAACAATTTTAACCTCCCCGATCGGCCCTAAAGATTTGAAAATCAGCAGCGATCTGATGACTGCAGAAGTAATGTGGTCAATGGGTCGTATTGGTGAAGTAGTATTATCTCCTGATAAAAGCACGCTTTTGTTTGGTATGACGTATTATGATCTCGCACTAAACAAAGGAAATGCAGAATTATACACAGTTCCAGTGAGTGGTGGTTCAATTGTCAGATTGACAGAGACTCACGGAGGTGAATACAATCCAAGATGGCGGCCTGATGGTAAGAAAATTGGATTTCTTTCTGCAGAATCAGGAAGTATGCAGTTATGGGAAATGAATCCTGACGGATCAGGCAGAGTGAAAATCAGTGATGCTGAAAATGGTATCAATGGATTTTGCTACGCACCTGACCAATCTAAAATTGCTTATATCACAGACGTTAAAGTAGGTGAAACAGTGGCAGATATGTATCCCGATCTTCCTAAAAGCTCTGGAAGAATTATGAACGATCTTATGTACAGACATTGGGATCATTGGGTAGACACTTACAGTCACCTCTTTCTTGCTGATTATAATGGTATTGCACTTTCCAACTCAAAAGATTTGCTTCAGGGTGCGCCAATTGAAACTCCATTGGCTCCTTTCGGAGGAATGGAACAAATTACTTGGACACCAGATAGCAAAGGTATCATCTATACTTGTCAGATGAAGACTGGAAAAGAATATAGTTTTTCGACGAACTCCGACCTGTTTCTCTATAGTCTGGACAAAAACACGACTAAAAACCTGACCGATGGCATGATGGGATATGATAAAGCACCTGTCGTCTCACCTAATGGCGATTATGTGGCATGGGAAAGTATGGAACGAGATGGTTATGAGGCAGATAAAGTAAGATTGATGGTAATGGAATTGAAATCAGGCTTTAAGATGAATTATTCCAAAGTATTTGATCAGAATGTACAAAGTCTGGCCTGGTCAGATGATAATAAATCCATTTATTTCATCAGTAACCTGAATGCCCTTGATCAGGTCTATGAGCTTGAAATAGGAGCCTCAAAAATCAGAAAAATCACCGAAGGCACACATGACTATACTTCTGTAATTCCTGCTGGTAAAACACTGATTGGCACCAGAATGTCCATGTCGGCTCCTATTGAAATTTTCTCAATCAATGAAACAGATGGCAATCAAACACAACTTACATTTGTTAACAAGCCCATTCTTGATCAGTTAACGATGGGAAAAACGGAAGAAAGATGGATTACAACAACTGATGGCAAGAAAATGCTTACATGGGTAATCTATCCACCTCATTTCGATCCTGCAAAGAAATACCCTGCCTTACTTTATTGTCAGGGAGGACCGCAAAGTACTGTCAGTCAGTTCTGGTCATACAGATGGAATTTTCAGATGATGGCTGCTAACGGTTATATTATCGTAGCACCTAACCGGCGCGGTGTTCCGGGCTTCGGTCAGGAATGGAACGAACAGATCAGTGGTGATTATGGCGGACAAAATATGAAAGACTATCTGGCAGCTATTGATGCTGTAGCAAAAGAACCATTTGTTGATGCAAATAAACTGGGAGCTGTTGGTGCAAGTTATGGTGGTTTTTCGGTATATTGGTTAGCTGGTAATCACAACAAACGATTTAAGGCCTTTATCGCCCATGATGGAATGTTCAATCTTGAATCTCAGTACCTCGAAACCGAAGAAATGTGGTTTGTTAATTGGGATCTGGGTGGTCCGTATTGGGACAAAACCAACAAAGTAGCTCAATGGTCTTATGCCAATTCACCACATCGTTTTGTTGAAAAATGGGATACTCCTATCATGGTTGTTCATGGAGAACTCGATTACAGGATCGTCGCCTCTCAGGGAATGCAAGCCTTTAACGCTGCGATAATTAAGGGAATACCAGCTGAATATCTGTATTTTCCGGATGAAAACCACTGGGTTTTGAAACCGCAAAACGGGGTATTATGGCAACGCAGATTCTTTAATTGGCTTGATAAATATTTGAAATAATGAATTTTAATAAAAAACTCTAGTATTTTTACGTATAAAATCACTTTTAACTGATTTTCATTGTATATTTGAATAAACCACTGTCAATTGTCACAGTTCATTATAGAATACCAACAGTACTAAGGTGCTTTAAAATATTAAACAAAAAATAATTTATTTACTGCAATTTAATTAAAGAAATTATGAAAATCTCAATCGTAGGTACAGGTTATGTAGGATTGGTTACCGGAACCTGTTTTTCAGAAGTTGGTATCGATGTTCATTGTGTGGATATTGACCAAAAGAAAATTGACAATCTTAACAAAGGAATCATTCCAATTTATGAACCCGGACTTGAAGAAATGGTACTTCGTAATGTTGAAAAGAAACGATTGTTCTTTACAACTGATCTAGGCCCAACACTGCTTGATTGCCAAGTTGTTTTCAGTGCTGTTGGCACACCTCCGGATGAAGATGGAAGTGCGGACTTGAAATATGTCCTTGAAGTTGCACGAGAAGTCGGTCGTAATATGCAGGATTATATCCTCATCGTTACTAAAAGTACAGTTCCCGTTGGAACAGCAGAAAAAGTACGTAAAGCTGTACAGGAAGAACTTGACAAGCGTGGAGTAATTATTCCATTCGATGTTGCTTCCAACCCTGAGTTTTTGAAAGAAGGTGCAGCCGTCGATGATTTCCTGAAACCAGACCGAATTGTTGTAGGTCTTGATTCAGAACGCGCACAGGATTTAATGAAAAGATTATATAAACCATTCACAATGAATGGCCATCCGGTTGTTTTCATGGATATTGTATCTGCCGAAATGACTAAATATGCTGCAAACGCCATGCTTGCTACAAAAATCAGTTTCATCAATGACATTGCTAATCTTTGCGAAATCGTTGGCGCAGACGTAAATATGGTTCGGAAAGGTATTGGATCCGACCGTCGTATCGGAACCCATTTTATTTATCCCGGAACCGGCTATGGCGGATCCTGCTTCCCGAAAGACGTAAAGGCTCTTATCAAAACAGCCCGTACATATAATTACGAACTACGTGTTCTTCAAGCAGTTGAAGATGTAAATGATGATCAGAAATCGGTTATGTTCAATAAATTGAACACTTTTTATAAAGGTGATTTAAAAGACAAAACAATCGCTGTTTGGGGTCTATCATTTAAACCCAATACAGATGATATGCGTGAGGCTCCGTCAAGAGTTGTTATTGGTAAATTACTCGAAGCAGGTGCAAAAGTCAGAGCATACGACCCGGTTGCAAAAGAAGAAGCAGAAAGAATTTTTGGTCATACCATCGATTTTGCCAAAGATCAGTATGATGCACTAGTCGATGCTGACGCACTCGTCATTGTAACAGAATGGGCCGAATTTAAATTCCCGAATTTCAGGGTTATCAAAAAACTTCTGAAAACCCCGGTTATTTTTGATGGTAGAAATATCTATGATGCAAAAGAAATGAAACAGGAAGGTTTCGATTACTTCTGCATTGGTATCAGAACAGTATAATCAGATTTTCGGATTGTATTATACAATTAATCAACACGATAAATTATGAAAAGAATACTTGTTACCGGTGGCGCAGGATTTGTTGGATCGCATCTTTGCGAACGATTGCTCAACGAAGGCAACGATGTTATCTGCATGGATAATTACTTTACCGGCCAGAAGAAAAACATCCTTCACCTGCTCGATAACCCCTATTTCGAACTTGTCAGACACGATGTCACGACTCCATTTTTTGTCGAAGTTGATGAAATTTTTAACCTTGCCTGCCCTGCTTCACCTGTTCACTATCAGTATAATCCGATTAAAACGGTCAAGACTTCAGTGATGGGTGCAATCAATATGCTTGGACTTGCTAAACGCATCAAAGCCAAGGTTTTACAGGCATCCACCAGTGAAGTTTACGGCGATCCTGAAGTTCATCCTCAGGTTGAGTCTTACTGGGGACATGTTAACCCTATCGGCTTACGTTCCTGCTATGATGAAGGAAAACGTTGCGCAGAAACCTTGTTCATGAATTATCATCAGCAGAACAATGTGAGAATCAAAATCATTCGCATCTTCAACACCTACGGTCCCAGGATGCATCCTCACGATGGTCGTGTTGTTTCTAATTTCATCGTTCAGGCTTTGCAGGGACAAGATATCACCATTTATGGTAATGGAATGCAAACACGTAGTTTCCAGTATGTGGATGATCTGGTTGAAGGAATGATTCGTTTGATGAATACTGGCGATGACTTTACTGGACCGGTAAATGTTGGAAATCCCGGTGAATTTACCATGCTCGAGCTTGCGGAAAAAGTGATCAAACTTACTGGATCCTCTTCGAAACTGGTCTATAAGCCTTTGCCTTCCGACGATCCGATGCAGCGCAAACCAGATATTACACTGGCGAAAAAAGTTCTCGACTGGGAACCAAAAGTTCATCTGGAAGAAGGTTTGATCCGCACCATTGATTATTTTAAGTCGATTGTATAAACCATTCGAAATGAATATTTTAGTAACAGGAAGTAATGGACAGTTAGGTTCAGAGCTTAAGAAAATCGCAGTTTCACTTTCGGATCATCATTGGTTCTTTACTGATATCAATGAACTTGACATCAGCTCGGATGAAAAGGTAAAATTATTTTGCTCTGATAATAAAATCGAAGTATGTATCAATTGTGCAGCATACACTGCTGTCGATAAAGCTGAAGATGAACCGGTTCTGGCCAATCTGATCAATGCACAAGCTGTTCAGAATCTGGCCGATGCATGTTTTAAACAAAACGCTTTACTGATCCATATTTCAACAGATTATGTTTTCAACGGCGAATTTTTCAAACCTTACGAAGAAGATCAAAAAATTGAACCGGTTTCAGCATATGGAGAATCGAAAGCCAAAGGTGAACAGGTTTTGGCAGATCATCCTGTTAGATCGGTCATTCTGAGAACTTCCTGGCTTTATTCAGCAACTGGTAATAACTTCGTAAAAACTATGATCAGGCTGGGTAAAGAGCGGAGTGAAATTAAAGTTGTTGCAGATCAGATCGGCACACCAACATGGGCTTTTGATCTTGCCGAAGCCATTATCACTGTCATGGATTATTATCAGAACCAGGAAGTTAAAGAAATATTTCATTTCAGCAACGAAGGTGTAATCAGCTGGTATGACTTTGCTCTTTCGATCATGAAACTCGACAGATTGGCATGTAAAGTCATTCCAATTGAGTCAAAAGATTATCCTGTAAAGACAAAACGTCCATTCTACAGTGTTCTGAATAAAACAAAATTCAAAAAATGCTTCGGAAAGGAAATTCCCTATTGGCGTGATAGTCTGATGAAGTGTCTGGAGGAATTGCATGGACAAGATTCGGCAAACTAATCTGGTTTCCCAGATTTACGATGCTGCACGAGAAGTGCACGAAAATACCAGACCTGGCATTTCAGCTCAGGTTTTCAAAAGTTGTTTCATGCACGAACTCAGGATGAGGACATTGCGTTTTCGGTCAAATCCATCATTTCAGGTTATATACAAAGGTCTTAAGATTGAGGAACATATAAGTATCGATTTTTCAATAGAGGAAGAAGTCTTAATTGAAGTTGTAACACAGCCCGATCAAATTGTACAGCACCAGATTCGCCTGCAGACTGCTCTTGCATTTTCAGGTTACTCACTCGGAATTTTACTCGACATTCATCAAGCACGCATAATTGACGGTTTTAAAAAGATTAATAATCAAAAAAGAGCATAAAATATGAATCCTAACATCGACCCGATAATTTTGGAAAAAGCCAAGGATTGGTTAGTTGCACCTTATGACAAAGAAACAATTCATCAGGTACAACACATGATCGATCATGATCCACAGGAACTTACTGAAAGTTTTTATCGTGCACTTGAGTTCGGAACAGGTGGATTGCGCGGTATCATGGGTGCCGGCACTAACCGGATGAACAAATACACTGTGGCGATGGCAACCCAGGGTTTGGCCAACTATGTGAAAAAAATGTTTCCGACAAAGGAAAAATTGAGTATGGCCATTGCCTACGATTGTCGTAACAACAGTGCATATTTCAGCGAGATAACTGCACAGGTATTATCGGCAAACGGTATTCATGTATATGTTTTTGAGAGCCTTAGACCAACCCCGGAACTCTCATTCTCGATTCGTTATTTTGGCTGTCAGAGTGGAGTTGTGATTACCGCTTCACACAATCCAAAAGAATATAATGGTTATAAGGCATATTGGGATGATGGTGGTCAGTTGATTCAGCCACACGATAAAAATGTGATTGCTGAAGTTGAGAAAATCACTGATCCGGGAAAAGTAAACTTTGAGACCAAACCAGAATTGATTACAGTTTTAGGCAATGATTTTGACCAGATTTACCTTGCAAAGATCAAATCATTGAGTCTTTCACCTGAAGTTATCAAGCGTAACAGCCATTTCAGAATAGTCTATACTCCTATTCATGGTACAGGAGTTAAACTGGTACCAGAGGCATTGAAAAATGCAGGATTTGAATCAGTTTTCACGGTTGAATCACAGAATGTTGTAGATGGTAATTTCCCGACTGTTAAATCACCAAATCCGGAAGAACCTGCTGCTTTGAGTCTCGCCATTGAAAAAGCGATGGAAGTAAACGCCGATCTCGTGATGGCTACTGATCCGGATGCTGATCGAGTAGGAATTGCGGTAAAAAATGAAAAAGGTGAATTTATTCTCCTCAACGGAAATCAGGCTGCCAGTTTGCTGATGTATTATTTGCTTCATAAATGGAATGAAAACGGAAAACTCACTGGTAATGAATTCATTGTGAAGACAATTGTTACTTCTGAGCTGCTGTTTGATATGGCAGATAAATATAAAGTGGCAAAATATGATGTTTTAACAGGATTCAAGTATATCGCTGATATTATCAAGAGTTTAGAAGGTAAGAAATCATTTATCGGAGGTGGTGAAGAAAGCTATGGATATCTTGTAGGTGATTTCGTACGCGATAAAGACGCGATCATTTCATGCGCAATGCTTGCCGAAACAGCCGTTTGGGCAGCTGATCAAGGCAAAAGCATGTTCGAATTACTGAAAGATATTTATGTTGAATTCGGATTCTACAAAGAAAAACTTCTTTCGGTGACCAAAAAGGGAAAAGCCGGAGCTGAAGAAATCAAAGCAATGATGGAACGATTCAGAAACAATCCTCCTATGTTGATCGCTGGTTCGCCACTTGTAATGATAAAGGACTATGAATTAAGAGTTTGCAAAACATTCCCTGATGGAAAAACGAGTCCGATCGATTTACCAAAATCTGATGTACTTCAGTTCGTAACAGCCGACGGAAGCAAAATCAGCGTAAGACCATCTGGGACTGAGCCTAAAATCAAGTTCTATTTCGGTGTGAAAGGAAAACTTAACCATCGTGATGACTTTTATCTTTTTGACAAAGAATTGGAAGAAAAAGTTGAAAAAATCATGACATCTCTCAGTATATAAAAATATATAAATCTGTTAAACAGCACGTTATGACAAACGTGCTGTTTTCATTTAATCCAATTTAGAATGGACGAAAAAGATCTTACCCTATCCAGAAATGTATTAGAGTTTGTCACAATTGCCGGTGAATATTGCAAACTGCTTGAGAACATAGAACCTCAAAATAGAAAAGAACATATTTCTTCACTCCATAGATTTCTTCCGCTTTTGTATTTCAGAGGCGCCTTACTCCCTGATATTCAACCATCTGATCCTGATTCAACCGAAAGATATGTCACTCAGGAACAATGGGAAAATATCTTCAATGATTTACGTGATTTTTTTGCAGAGACAGATGTTTTCTGGCTTCCAGAATCATGGAATGAACAAAGTGAAAGTATTAAAACAAGCATTTCCGAGTTTTTGGCAGATGCCTATCAGGACCTGAAAGACTGTATCTTATTGTATAAAAAACCGCATCTCACTGCCAGGGAAAATGCGATTTTTGAAATTAAAAGTTTGTTCGAAACTAATTGGGGTAAAAAGATATCTATCCTCATCCCTGTCCTACATCAGATCACCAATCCAGTTCAGGATCTGACAGTGATTGATGATGATTTCTAGTAGATTTCCATTCATTGTTTCTGATTAAAATACCCACATATAGGTAGACTCAGGTCTTCCAAATCTGGCTTATTTTGTACTACTGAAAAATGTTTCATGACACTTGCCGATTTACGCGAAGGAGAAAAGGGAATAATTGCCAAAGTGAAAGGCAGAGGTGCTTTCCGTAAACGAATCACGGAAATGGGTTTTATCGTTGGAAAACAGGTAATTGTAACCAAACACGCTCCATTACGCGATCCGATTGAATATAATATTCTTGGCTACGAAGTTTCGCTTCGTAAAAGTGAAGCCCGTCTGATTGAAGTATTTACAGGAACAGATCTTGTTGTAAATCATGATCTTGCCTATCATGGTGTGCAGGAAATCGAATACTCTTTAAAGCTGATTCCAGTAATCCGAAAAAAAGAAATCAATGTTGCATTGATCGGTAACCCGAATTCCGGTAAAACAACACTTTTTAATTTTGCATCCAAATCAAAAGAAAGGGTTGCCAATTATGCAGGTGTAACGGTTGAAGCCAAAACAGCTACTTTCAGATTGGACGATTACACATTCAATCTGACAGATCTCCCCGGAACATACAGCATCACCAGTTATTCACCTGAAGAATTATTTGTCAGAAACCATCTTTTTTCAGATGTTCCTGATATTGTGCTCAATGTGATTGATTCCTCAAATCTCGAGCGGAACTTATATCTGACAACACAGATTATTGACATGGATATGAGGGTTGTCATTGCACTGAATATGTTTGATGAACTTCAGAACAAAGGCGATAAATTTGATTATCAGAGTCTTTCAAAAATGATCGGCATACCGGTAGTTCCTACGATTGGATCAAAAGGGGTCGGGATTGAAGAACTTTTCAGAAGAATAATTGATGTTTACGAAGAGAAAGATCCTGATGTTCGTCATATCCATGTTAATTATGGTACTGAAATTGAAAATGCGATCAAACATATTCAACAACTCATTAATATTGAGGATAATAAGGATATTGTAAATATTATTTCACCTAGATATCTCGCAATTAAATTACTCGAAAACGATAAAGAAGAAATCAGGCGAATCAGTGAATGCAACAATGCAGAAACAATATTAAAGACTGCCCGTGCACATTCAAAACAAATTTCGGTCATATTTAAAGATGAAACAGAAACTGTAATAACAGATGCAAAATATGGTTTTATTGAAGGTGCACTAAAAGAGACTTACAAAAAGAACAAACAAAAAAGAAATACCAAAAGTCTGAACATCGACAGTATCCTAACGAACAAATATTCAAGTTATCCGATCTTCCTTGCCATCATGTGGCTTATTTTCGAGGCAACCTTTGTCCTTGGTAAATATCCAATGGAATGGATCGAAAATCTAATGATGTTTAGTGGGAATGCCATCCATAATAATTTGAATGATAGTATATTACGCGATTTACTTGTAGATGGAATCATTGGTGGAGTTGGTGGTGTAATCGTCTTTTTACCAAATATTCTCATTTTGTTTTTCTTTCTGAGTCTGCTCGAAACAACCGGCTATATGGCCCGGGTCGCATTTATTGTCGATAAACTCATGCATCGTGTGGGTCTGCATGGCCGATCCTTTATACCGCTTTTAATGGGATTTGGATGCAATGTTCCGGCAATCATGGCAACAAGAACCATCGAAAACAGAAGTGACAGGCTCGTTACGATGATGATTATTCCGTTTATGTCATGCAGCGCAAGATATCCCGTATATATTCTATTGATCAGTGCATTTTTCTCAGCTTATCAGGGCACCCTCCTTTTTGGAGTTTACCTACTGGGAATTTTCTTTGCCGGTTTGCTGGCCTGGGTTTTCAAGAAAACCCTTTTCAAAGCTCAGGAACTTCCATTTGTGATGGAACTTCCACCATATAGAGTACCAACTGCAAGGGCCATTTTTAAACAGACCTGGTTTAAAGCGGTTCAATATTTGAAGAAAATGGGAACAATCATTCTCTTTGCTTCTATCGCCATCTGGGCACTTGGGTATTTTCCAAAGGGAACGCACATTGAGGAAAAATACGATCAGGAAATCAGAAATGTAAATCAGGAATTAGACAAGAAATTAATTTTAGCAGAAGATATTGAAAAAGAAAACATTATACACGAAAACAAGTCATTAGTCAGGGCACTTGAATTGGAAAAAAGTCGTTTAAAAAACGAAAATTCATTCATTGGAAGAATCGGATTATTTATCGAGCCTGTAATAAAACCACTTGGTTTCGATTGGAAAATGGGCGTGAGTCTCTTGGCTGGTTCTGCTGCCAAAGAAATAATTATTTCGACCATGGGAGTCCTGTATGAAACAGATTTTGAAGAAAGTGGCCAACAGACGCTTCCAGAAAAGCTTGCAGGCAAAGGTACTCAAACTGCAGCTATGACGCCATTAGCGGCATTTTCATTTATGATATTTATCCTGATATATTTTCCATGCATTGCTGTATTCGCAGCAATTAAAAAAGAATCAGGACAATGGAAATGGCCATTATTTACGACCTTCTACACTACATTTCTCGCTTATCTTGTATCATTAATTGTTTTTCAGGCTGGTAGCCTTTTGGGATTTTGAGTGTTTCCAATAATATTATTGAAATATAGTTTTACTTATCTTTGTGAAAGTTAATCAAGACTTCGAATTAAAATCTGGAATATGAAAGTGATTGATAAAAAAGTATTCATGGATACCTTTCAGTATTTCGACAAGCCTATTGTTGTCGAAATCATCGATATTTTTATCAATGAGTATCCGGAAAGAATGAATACTTTAAGGAGAGATATTGAAACACTTGATTTCAACTCACTGAAATTTGATGCACATAGTCTGAAAGGGGTCGTTTCTAATTTTGTTGCACCAGATCCTCAAAATCTGGCCAAAATACTTGAATTGAAAGGAAGTGAAAAAGATTCCACTGAACTACTTGAGACTTTTTCTGCTCTTGAAAAAGCAACTGCTGATCTGGTTGAAGATCTTAAAACAATTCGCGAGGAGTTTTTGCAATAATTACTTTTTCCGGTCAAGTCGGTTCAATCCTTCGATTGCCAACTGATAATTGGTATTATCCTTTAAAACATCCTGATATATTTCTCTGGCTGCCAGATATTTACCCATTTCTTCCAATGTACGTCCCTTGTTGTACATCGCATCCAGATAGTGTGGATCAATA
>CAZVKW010000001.1:0-37196 GCA_964627945.1 uncultured Lentimicrobiaceae bacterium | reverse complement strand
AGCCAAAGGATTATGTTGTTTGCTGTAAATTGCTCCTATCTGAATCAATGATTCATAAAAATCAGGGCTAGCATCTCTTGATAAAAGAAAGTTTTTCATGGCTGAAACAGTGTCTTGTCTGGCAAGAAACACCATTCCCCTGATATATAATGTTTTAGCATTGAATGGTTCAACTTTCAGTGCTTTATCGTTGTAGGCCAGTGCAATATCGAATCTTTGGGTCAAAATATTCAACTGGCTCAACTTATTGTAAGCTTCTGTTTTATATGGATCGAGTTCAACGGCTTTGAGCAGGGAGGCTGTAGTATTTTCATTTTTCCCTAACTTAAAGTAAATCTCAGCAAGTGTAAGAAATAGTTCAGGTTCTTTCGGATTGATCTTCAAGGCTTTATTCAGATCATTCAATGCCGGATTCAGTTGATTTTCAGAAAGAAAATATCGCGCCCGTTTATTCAGAAGTTCAAAATTGCTGCTGTCGCTTGCTATTGAATCATTTAAGGATTCCAGAATTGTTTTGGTCTTTGTAACCTTTGATTCTACTTTATTTCCGCCTGTCTGACATGAAACGATCAGCCCGAAAACAAATGATGCAATGAGAATGAATTTCTTCATAAAAGTAATTAGAGAAAATAAACCTTTGTCTGACAGCAAATTACGCAATCAGGAATACCTAACCCAGCTTAGTCAGTTCTTCTTTGATTTTGGTTTCCAGTTCATCAGAAAGATCAGGGTTTTGTGCTATGATATTACAAACCGCATCACGACCTTGTCCCAGACGGGTTTCGCCGTAGCTGAACCAGGAGCCGCTTTTCTTGATGATATTCAGTTCAACGCCCAGATCGATGATTTCGCCTGAACGGGAAATTCCTTCTCCATAAACGATATCAAATTCGGCCTTTTTAAACGGAGGTGCTACCTTGTTTTTCACCACTTTGACCTTTACGCGGTTTCCAGTGATATTTTCACCTTCCTTGATCTGGCTTACTTTACGGATATCAAGTCGAACAGAACTATAAAACTTCAGTGCATTACCGCCAGTTGTTGTTTCAGGATTTCCAAACATTACGCCGATTTTATCGCGCAACTGATTGATAAAGATGCATATAGAGCCTGTTTTACTGATAGTGCCGGTTAGTTTCCGGAGTGCTTGCGACATCAATCGGGCTTGAAGGCCCATTTTGGAATCGCCCATTTCTCCTTCAATTTCACTTTTTGGGGTTAATGCGGCAACAGAGTCGATCACAATTACATCAATCGCACCCGAACGAATCAGGTTTTCGGTAATTTCAAGCGCCTGCTCACCATTATCTGGTTGCGAGATTAACAAATTCTCAATATCAACACCCAGTTTCTGGGCATAGAAACGATCAAATGCATGCTCAGCATCAATAAAGGCTGCAATACCACCCTTCTTCTGTGCTTCAGCGATCACGTGCAAAGCAAGTGTGGTTTTCCCGGAACTTTCAGGACCATAAATCTCAACAACTCTTCCTTTTGGCAAACCGCCGACTCCAAGTGCATGATCGAGCCCGATGGAACCAGTTGAGATACATTCAAGTTTCTCAATAGCATTATCACCCAACTTCATAATACTGCCTTTGCCATAGGTTTTTTCAATATTCCCCAAGGTAGCTTCTAAGGCTTTTAATTTCTCGAGACGCAATTTATCAGCACTCTCTTTAGCTTTATCGTTTGTCATATGTTCTATTTTTTTAATATCTGATTAGTATGATTGTCAGTCTGAACCTTTTTTATAACGGACTCAATAACACCCTTTTCATCAATAATAAAGGTAGTGCGAAGCAAGCCTTCATATTTTTTTCCGTACATATTTTTTTCACCCCAGGCACCATATGCTTTCGTAATTGCAAGATCAGGATCGGCCAGAAGCGGAAAAGGGAGCGTAAATTTATCAGCAAATTTACGGTGTGAAGCGCTTGTATCAGGACTTACTCCCAGCACTGCAAAACCATTTTCGAGCAGGCTTTGATAATTGTCGCGCAGATTGCAAGCCTCTTTTGTACAGCCCGGGGTATCGTCCTTTGGATAAAAATAGAGAACAAGTTTTTTACCCGCAAAATCAGCCAGTGTGATTGTGTTACCTGATTGATCCTGAGCACTAAAATCTGGTGCTTTTTGTCCGGCATCTATCATTTTTGAATGGATTTGATTGATGACAAAAATAGTCTTTATTCAAAGAAGTCGGGGCAAAAAATGAAGATAATTCTATGAATTATTGGTATTTATTTGCTAGAAACCAATGGCAGAATTGTGTGATTCCGCAATTTTCACACAAAGGACGACGTGCTTTACACACATATCGCCCGTGAAGAATCAGCCAATGATGCGCTTTGGGAATCACTTCATCAGGCAGAAACTGGACCAATTGCTTTTCAGAATCTAGCGGATTTTTTGCGTTGATTGTCAATCCGATCCTCTCTGCCACCCTAAAAACATGCGTATCCACAGCCATTGCCGGTTTGTTGAAAACTACGGAAGCAACAACATTGGCTGTTTTACGACCAACACCCGGTAGTTTCTGAAGTTCTTCAATATCTTCAGGTACAATGCCATTAAAATCTCGCACCAATGTTTTGGCCATTCCTGACAAGTTCTTTGCCTTGTTATTGGGATAAGAACAACTTTTAATTTTGTCAAAAATTGTATCCAGCTGGGCTTCGGCCAGAACTTCAACTGTTGGAAAAGCTTCGTAAAAAGCCGGAGTAATCATATTTACCCGCTTATCAGTACATTGCGCAGATAAAATGACTGCAACCAATAATTGGTAAGGATCATCATATTCCAATTCTGTTTCAGCAATAGGCATATATTGCTCAAAATGGGCTATAAATTGTTGAAATACAGCCTCTTTGGAAGCCGTATTTCCATTTTTTTTACTCATGGTTCAGAAATTTCACTGACACATAGCCAGTTGAGAAAGGAAGGATTCAGTTCAGTAATGTTTCAACTGTTCCAACAGAGCGTGTGTTCAAAACTTCGTATGAACCAGCAAATTGCAAAACACTTTTCAATGCCATTTCACCTGGGTTTTCCATTTTAATTCGCTCAGTCAGGGCTTTTTCAATATTCCGGTAAAACCGGCTTTGAAAATTTGAATCGTACTTCCTGTTAACAATCATCGTAAAGTTTTTCTTCATAAAAATGAATTAGTAAATAACTAATCCAATAACGCATATGATGTAAACTTATTACGCTAACAGAAAAAAAACGAAAATTTATTGCCTGATTAAGAACATCCTCAAATAATGAATTTGCATTTATGCTTAAGAATCAGAAACAAAAGTGCTGAACGAATCAGATTCAACATGATGAAAAGAAAAGACCAATAAGTTATGTTACTGAATATTAATAAGTTATACTTACATTCTTTTCCTTCACCATTTTACGCATATTGATCAGTGCATACCTCATACGACCTAATGCAGTATTGATGCTCACATTGGTCATTTCAGCAATTTCCTTAAAACTCACGTCCTCATACATACGCAAATACAGAACCTCGCGCTGTTCGTATGGAAGAAAATCGATCATTTTTCGGATATCCTGATGAATTTGTTCAGTAACTATTTGATATTCAACTGAATCTTCAGCATATTCTTTGCTGTTTGTCAACAAAATATCCTCACTGCTCTTATCAGAATAAGGAATTCGTTTCGATTTACGGAAATGATCAATGATCAGGTTATGAGCGATTCGCATGGCCCACTGAATGAATTTTCCTTCTTCTTTATAGGCACCACTTTTGATGGTACGGATAATTTTAATGAAGGTATCCTGAAACAAATCATCAGCTAGCTGACGGTCTTTGACGAGCATCAGAATATAAGAAAAAACACGTGACTGATGACGGTTTACCAACTGTTCGAAACTGGTATGATTACCATGAAGATAACTTTCAACCAGCTCCTTGTCGCTTTTTGAAATAGCGTCCATTGAGCCTCCCTTTTTTAAATTGAACTGTTAAAGGGTAGAAGTTTCTTCGATAGTTTCCTCCTGAACGATGTTAGTTTGTTGGTATATTTGAATGAATTAGAACACAAATGTAATCAGTAAAACAGAAATAGCAAGGAATAATGGTAATTTTGTGAAATATTTTTTCAGAATTCCATATTTACATGACTTCTTCTTCCTTTTCACCCAATATTATTATCAAAGGCGCACGCGTTAATAACCTGAAAAACATCAGTTTAGAAATTCCGCGCAACAAATTGATTGTTTTAACCGGTTTGTCAGGATCCGGCAAATCATCTCTGGCTTTTGACACCCTGTATGCTGAAGGTCAGCGACGTTATGTGGAAAGTTTGAGTTCTTATGCGCGACAGTTTCTGGGAAGAATGCATAAACCGGAAGTTGATCTCATAACTGGATTATCTCCAGCCATTGCGATTGAACAGAAAGTGAATTCAAGGAACCCACGATCTACGGTAGGCACGTCAACTGAGATTTACGAATATATAAAATTACTTTTTGCCCGCATTGGACAAACCTTCTCACCGGTCTCTGAAATACTTGTTAAACGTCACAAAGTTAGCGATGTAGTTGATTTCATCGTGGCCCTTCCTGCAGATACAAATGTGTATATAGGAGCTGTCTTTCAAAAAGCAGAAAACCGGACGCTCGACGAACAGTTTACAATATTATTACAACAGGGATTTACCAGAGTTCTGATTGACAAGCAAATAGAAAGGATTGAGGATTTAGTAACGATAAAGAAACACGAAATTAAAGAACCCTTCCATCTGCTGATTGACCGTTTGAAACTTCAGGAAAAAGATGATGATTTGTTCGCCCGGCTTTCTGACTCTGTTCAGACAGCATTCTATGAAGGCAAAGGTTCCTGTTCTGTTTTTAGTGAGAATGAAAATGGATTTATTGAAACCGAATTTTCGAACCGTTTTGAGGCAGATGGAATCACTTTCGAGGAACCATCGGTCAATATGTTCACCTTCAACAATCCTTATGGAGCATGCAAAACCTGCGAAGGATTCGGCACAGTAATCGGAATAGATGAAGACCTGGTCATCCCCAACAAAGGACTTTCTGTTTTTGATTACGCTATCTCCTGCTGGAAAGGCGAAAAAATGGGAGCCTGGCGTGATCAACTGATTAACTCAGCTGCAAAATTTGATTTCCCAGTTCATAAACCGTATTATGCACTTACAAAACAGCAACAAAAACTCCTTTGGACAGGGAATCGATATTTTCGTGGATTGAATGACTTCTTTGCCGATATCGAAGAGCAAAGTTTCAAAATACAGTACAGGGTTATGCTTTCGCGTTATCGGGGCAAAACACTCTGTCCGGATTGTGAGGGAACACGCCTGCGAAAAGATGCATCATATGTAAAAGTAGCCGGAAAAAGTATTTCTGAGATTGTTTTGATGCCTATTGATGAATGTCTTGTTTTTTTCGAAACCATTGACCTACAGCCATCTGACCGTGAAATTGCCTCTCGACTTCTGATTGAGATTACGAACCGCTTGCGTTTTTTAACTGATGTCGGGCTCGGTTATCTTACCTTAAACCGTTTATCAAATACCTTGTCAGGAGGTGAATCACAACGAATCAATCTTGCAACCTCACTTGGAAGTAGTTTGGTCGGATCAATGTACATTCTTGATGAGCCAAGTATCGGACTTCATACACGCGATACAATGCGATTAATCGGAATACTGAAGCGCTTGCGTGATATCGGAAATACAGTAATCGTTGTTGAACACGATGAAGATATCATCAAAGCCGCTGATCAGATCATTGATATTGGACCACTGGCCGGAACAGGAGGCGGTGAGCTGGTGTTTCAGGGAACTTTTGATGAAATTCTGAAGGAAGAAAAAAGCCTGACCGGTCAATATCTTGCAGGAAAACGAAACATTTCGCTTCCTGGACACCGCCGAACTGTTAGAAATTTCATTGGGATTAAGGGTGCATGTGAGAACAACTTACAATTCATCAATGTAAACATTCCGCTGAATATGCTTACGGTGGTAACAGGCGTGAGCGGTTCAGGAAAGTCGTCTCTGATCAGGGGAATATTGTTCCCTGCATTACGGAAGCTCTTAGGTGGTGTGGCTGATAAAACGGGCAAATTCGGTGAACTTACAGGCGATACTGATCGCGTGAAAAGTGTGGAAATGATCGATCAGAATCCAATCGGGCGAAGTTCGCGATCGAATCCGGCAACCTATGTCAAGGCTTTTGATGATATCCGACAATTATATGCTGATCAGAAACTTGCACAGAAAAGGAACTACAAACCGGGATTCTTTTCGTTCAATGTGCCCGGAGGACGTTGTGATGCTTGCGAAGGAGAAGGAACTGTCAAAATTGAAATGCAATTTATGGCCGATGTTTATCTTGAATGCGACGTATGTCATGGAAAGCGATTCAAGGAAGAAGTTCTTGACATCAAATTTGAAAACAGCAATATCGCCGATATTCTTGATATGACTATTGATGATGCCATTGTCTTTTTTGATACATTTTCGAAAAAATCAGCACTTATTAATCGTATTATCAATAAGTTAAATCCATTAAAAGATGTTGGACTGGGTTATCTCAGACTGGGTCAGTCATCCAATACGCTCAGCGGTGGTGAAGCCCAAAGGATTAAACTTGCATATTTTCTCACAAAAGGCGCCAATGAAGACACAACACTCTTCATTTTTGATGAACCAACAACAGGTTTGCATTTTCATGATATCAATAAATTACTCGATTCGTTTCAGGCTTTGATTGAAAACGGACATTCCCTCGTTGTGATAGAACATAATCCTGAGATAATCAAATCAGCAGACTGGGTGATCGATTTGGGACCTGAAGGTGGAATCAAAGGTGGAAATCTTGTATTTGAGGGAACTCCTGAAGAACTTGCAAAATGCGAAAGTTCATATACAGCTGAAGCTATTTTGCATAAGGTATAGAATGAATCATTTCAATGCTTACTTTCCAAATTAAATGATAAATATGTACTTTTATTTGGAATTATGTTTTTTTAAATCCCTAATTATAAATCATTGATATACATATATTTATTAATTGCATATACCTTTTCAACATGAATGTAACAACAAATTTTTTCAAATTGAAATCTGGACTAAAAATGATGCTGGTCGTGTTGCTGATCACTATCTTATCCTTCAATGTCAATTCACAAAGCAGAAGCATCAAATGGTCCAATGATGGTAATTCGTATTACCGCATTGAAAAAAATGAAATCGTTCAGTATACTTTGCCTGAAAATAAAGGTAAAACATTCGTTTCGAAAGAATTACTGACACCAAAAGATGCCAATTCGCCGCTCAGAATCAGTTTCTATACATTCTCTGCTGATCACCAGAAAGTGCTGATTTTCACTAACACCAAAAAGGTTTGGAGACTCAATTCGAGAGGAGATTATTGGGTTCTTGACTTGAAAACCAACACACTCACCAAGATAGGAAAAAGCTTGCCTGCTTCTTCTTTGATGTTTGCAAAGTTTTCTCCCGATGGAAATTCAGTTGCTTATGTCAGTGAAAACAATATTTATATGGAAGATCTTGCCACATCAACAATCAAAGCTTTGACTACTGATGGCACAACTACTTTAATCAACGGAACTTTCGACTGGGTTTACGAAGAGGAATTTGCTTGTCGGGACGGATTTCGCTGGAGTCCGGATAACAAATCAATCGCTTACTGGCAGATTGACGCAAGCAGTATCAAGAAGTTTTATATGATTAACAATACCGATTCTATTTATTCTCAGGTAATTCCGATCGAATATCCAAAAGTGGGAGAAAAGCCGTCAAAATGTAAAGTTGGTGTTGTAAATATAGAAAATCAGAAAACTACCTGGATAAATGTCCCCGGTGAACCTGATCAGAATTATATCGTTCGAATGGAGTTTATCCCAGCTACAAACAATTTACTCATTCAACAACTAAACCGGAAGCAGAATCACAGCAAACTTTTCATTTCCGAGATTGCATCAGGTAGTCCAAAACTCATTCATGAAGAAACAGATGAAGCCTGGGTTGAAATATATCAGTCAGGCAATCCGTATACAATTGATTTCACGAATAATTTCGTCTGGTTAAACGAATCAAACAGCATTCTCTGGGCTTCTGAAAAAGATGGCTGGCGTCATTTATATCAGGTTTCCCTTGAAGGAAAACCAGAAAAACTGATAACAAAAGGTGATTATGATTTTATTGATCTGAAATATACGGATCAAAAAGAAGGTTATGTCTATTTTCTTGCTTCGCCCGAAAATGCTACCCAACAGTATTTATACCGCACAAAACTAAACGGAAAAGGCAAACCGGAACTTCTGAGTCCTGCAACTTTACAGGGAACTCATGATTATTCCTTCTCCGGAAACGGGAAATATGCTGCTCATACTTTCAACAACAATTTTACACTTCCAGCCAGGGAATTCATAACTGTTGCAGATCACAAAGCTCTGGTTGAAAAGGATGGCATACTTGCAAGACTTGATACTTTGAAGCAAACTCCGACCACCGAATTTTTCAAAATCACAACTGTTGACAATGTTGAAATGGATGGCTGGATGGTAAAACCTAAGAATTTTGATCCTGCAAAGAAGTATCCAGTTGTATTTTATGTTTACACTGAACCAGCAGGCGCGAATGTTACTGATAATTACGGAGTTGGAATTAACGGTCTTTACAATGGCGATATGAGAGAAGATGGTTACATTTATATTTCCATCGATAATCGCGGTACACCTGTTCCAAAAGGCCGTGCATGGAGAAAAGCAATTTATCGTAAAATCGGGCAGGTTAATATTCATGATCAGGCAATGGCAGCGAACGAAATTTTGAAATGGGATTTTGTTGATACATCCAGAATTGCCGTTTGGGGTTGGAGTGGTGGTGGAACCGCAACTTTAAATCTTATGTTTCAATATCCCGATATTTATAAAACAGGAATTGCTGTTGCTGCTGTCGGTAATGCACTTACTTATGACAACATTTATCAGGAAAGATTCATGGGATTGCCTCAGGAAAATATGGAAGACTTTATAAATGGTTCCCCAGTCACTTATGCCAAAAACTTAAAAGGTAATCTTCTTTATATTCATGGAACAGGCGATGACAATGTCCATTATCAGAATGCAGAAATGCTTATCAATGAACTGGTTAAATACAATAAGCAGTTTCAGTTCATGGCCTATCCAAACCGGACCCACGGAATTTCGGAAGGAGATGGCACATCAGAACATTTGTCAACACTCTTTACCAACTATCTACGCATATATTGCCCTCCAGGAGGAAGGTAATCCGGACTGAAATTAACCGAATCTCCACAAAGAAAATCGATTCGGCAATGGATTCTTATTAATACTACTTTTACATATTCTGGATGGATATTAATCTTTAATATCCATTCAATGAAACATTTATAATATGAAATACACATCAATCCTTGAGAATTTTAATATTACAGAACTTAATGAGATGCAGAAGGCAAGTATGGAAGCGATTCCAAAGCCCAATGATGTAATTTTAATTTCTCCAACCGGTTCAGGAAAAACGCTGGCATTTTTGCTTCCGATTTTAGAATTCATCAAACCCGGACTTAGCGAAGTTCAGATTATCATTTTAGTTCCTACCCGCGAACTGGCCATTCAAATTGAGAAAGTGTTTAAACAAATGGGCACCGATAACAAAATAAGTTGTTGTTACGGAGGCCATTCTGTAAGAATTGAGGAAAATAATCTTCAACAAGCACCTGTTGTTTTGGTTGGAACTCCGGGCCGGATTGCTCAACATTTACGAAATGAAACAATCAAACTCAAAACAACCCATACTTTAATTCTTGATGAGTTTGATAAATCACTTGAATTTGGTTTCAAAGACGAAATGGAATTCATTGTGAACCAATGCAATACTCTAAAAAAGAGAATTTTAACATCTGCTACCGAATTGAAAGAAATTCCCTCTTTTGTACGATTGAAGAACCCACTAACCATCCAATATACCACTGAACATCAGCAATTAAAATCATCTCTGATAATGAAATCAGTCAGGGTAAAAGGCGGCGATAAAATTGAAGCACTGATGCTTTTATTGGGAAAAATTGGCAATAAAGCTACCATTGTATTCTGCAATCACCGGGATACTGTAAACCGTATATCGGAGCAGTTGAGTTCATATAAAGTTGATCATGGCTATTATCATGGAGGATTGGAACAAATTGACAGAGAAAAAGCCCTGATAAAGCTTCGGAATGGAAGCATCAGTTTTTTGATTACAACAGATCTTGCATCACGCGGACTTGATATACCTGAAATAGAGGCAATTATCCATTATCACCTCCCTCCTACCGAAGAAATTATGATTCATCGTAACGGCAGAACAGCCCGAATGAATGCAGGTGGAACTGCTTATTTCCTGCTTGACTATGAAGATTATCTGCCAAAATTCCTGACTGAAACACCTAAAGAGGAAAATCTGCCTGATAAATTTATTGTTCCAAAACCTAATAACTGGAAAACACTTTTTATTGCTGGTGGAAAGAAAGACAAAATCAGCAAGATGGACGTTGTTGGAATGCTGATTCAAAAAGGTCAGTTGCTGAAGGAGGAACTTGGGAAGATAGAAATTCTGGATCATTCAGCTTATGTGGCAATTAAATCCGATAAAATCGTGAAAGCTCTTCAACTAGTTAGAAGTGAGAAAATTAAGAATAAAAAAATCAGAATGGAAATTGCAACATAAATTTCGCTTTCAAATGATTAAAACAATTCTTAGTTCTTTTTGTTAATACAAGCAAAACCTTAAAAATGAAAAAAATTCTTTCTATTACTGCAATGTTTCTGTTTATGTTCAGTCAAAGTAATGCACAAATCAGACTTATTGGCGCAAGCAATAGTTTTGGTTCAGGCCAGATCGAAATTTTAGAATGGAATGCTTTGGATTCCTCAAGTGTTGAAAGCTATCCAACTGAATTACTGGGATATTATATGGGATCTTCTGTTTTTAACTCATATAACAGTAATTACTATTTAACTGGAATTACAGGCGATTCAAGTGGCTTGCTTTCATTTAACTCAAAAACAAATTCCCAAAATTTGAGTGACTATACTTTATTCTCAAATATTACTGAAATCGATATGAGTACCGGGAAAATTTATAATTTGACGTCAGATTCCATTGGTTATTTCAGTGTTAATGAATATGATATAAGTACAGGCACCGACAGTGTAATTGGTGTTGTGAGCGAGCCCGGAATTAATGCAATAGTCACTGAAGCTACTTGTTTTGATTCAAACAATGGAATTCTTTATTATATTGGTTATGACACTGTTCCATCGACATGTATTTACAGCATTCCGGTTAGAAATTCTGACTTTTCTTATACGAAAACAACTTTACAAACAAGTGGTACCTTCAATAATTTTATGGGAGTAAATTACGACAATGTCAATAACCGCATTTACGCATTGAATACGATTTTTGATTCAACAGGTTCTTTTACAGACTTCAATGTAATTGAAATCAATGCAGTTACAGGTGAAATATCGCTAAGGGGAGAACTATTGGCTTATCCATATTTTGTTGCTGGTTCTTCTTCATTTGATCAAAACTCAGGGAGTTTATTATGGGTTGGAATAGATACCACTTTCAATCAAAAAATGATTGTATTTAACACGAATACAAATACTTATGAGGCAGGATTTGTACCAGGTTCGGTTTCCGAAATTGTTTGTGACAATTTTGAATTTGCCCAAAACGCCTATCCAGTGACAGCAATTCAAGATAATAACAAAAAATCCTTTAGCATCTATCCTAATCCGGCTTCAAAGAAAATTACCCTTCAAACCGATGGATTAGATAATGCAGGAATTGTTAAAATCTATTCTATTAACGGCGTTTTATGTCTTAGTGATGAAATAAATACATTAAACAAAGAAATCAATATTGAATCTTTAAATCCTGGAATGTATGTTTTAACTGTTCAAAGCTCAGCAGAGATTCAAACCAAAAGATTGGTTATTCAATAGGTTCAATTTTTATACAGATACGTAAAGCATTAACATTAGAAAAGTTTGATTTAGAGATAAATCAAACTTTTCTATTTTTTTATGTCTGCATATTTGGAACTCAATTTTTTGAAACATTCAAACCAAAAACTTATCAATCAGAAAAAGTGAAGATCGTCAAAATTCAATTTCGGGGATTTTGTCTATTTTCGCCAAAAATTTAACCAAACTTTATGAAAAAAATCATTCTCATAGCTTATACTTTTTTGACATTAACTGCTTGTAATCAAGTCACGAAACAGAACCCACATAGTGCTGACAAAAGTGGAAAGCAGAAAGCTCCAGATACAACAGTACACTATGCACAGGAAAAACATCTTGCAAATATTAAACAACTAACGTTTGGTGGTGATAATGCGGAAGCATACTTCAGTTTCAGTAGTGAAATGATTGTATTTCAAAGCAATAACCCTGCATGGAATCTTGATTGTGATCAAATTTTTTATACACGGCTTGATCATGCAAAAATGGATAAGGAAACCCCACAAAGAATCAGCACAGGATTGGGCCGTACTACTTGTAGTTATTTCATGCCCGGTGATTCTACGATTGTTTTTGCATCCACCCATATGGGAAACGAAAGCTGTCCATTAAGCCCTGCAAAACGTGAAGATGGAAAATATGTATGGCCGATTTACAGTGATTATGAGATATTTGTTGCTGATCTGAACGGAAAAATCGTTGATACATTAACAAATTTTGCCGGATACGATGCTGAAGCAACCGTTTCACCAAAAGGTGATAAAATTGTGTTCACTTCCTTACGCACAGGCGATCTGGAACTTTTCACGATGAATATCGATGGAAGCGATGTGAAACAGGTTACAACAGGACTTGGATATGATGGTGGTGCATTCTTTTCACCCGATGGTACCAAATTGGTTTTCAGAGCTTCACGCCCGCAATCTCCAGAAGAACAGGCCGATTATAAAAAATTGCTGAAAGAAGGACTTGTATTGCCAACCAATATGGAGATTTACACCTGTAATGTTGATGGGTCAGATCTACGCAAAGTTACCAGTCTAGGTAAAGCCAACTGGGCACCATTCTTCACTCCATCCGGTGATAAAATCATTTTCAGTTCAAACCACCATTCTGAAAAAGGATGGCAGTTTAACCTCTTCATGGTTAATCTTGATGGAAGCAGACTCGAACAGATCACATTCGACAAGGTGTTTGACGCTTTCCCAATGTTCTCTTTTGACGGTAAAAAACTAATTTTCTCCAGCAACAGAAACAATGGAGGTTCACATAATACCAATCTGTTTATCGCTGACTGGGTAAATTAATTTCTGTAATGATGAATGAGAAAATTCAACTTGTTAAAGCAACTTTGCAGAAGTTGCAGATTGATTTTGCTGAATTTTATCACGACCCAATTCCAACGATAGATGATGCTCTTCCTATTTGGAAGGATATAAATGCCATTCATTGCAAAAATCTGTTTTTCCGGAATCATAAGGGAAATCGACATTATCTGCTTGTATTTCATTATATGCAATCACTTGGTATTCATGATCTTGAGCAAAGATTAAAACAAGGTAAACTTACTTTTGCTTCCGAAGAACGCATGCAGAAATATCTTGGGGTAAAACCGGGTAGTGTTTCTCCATTCGGTCTTATTCATGATCAGGAACACCATGTCCATCTTTTCCTAGATAACAATCTCAGAAATGCTGACAGAATAAGTTTTCATCCGAATGACAATACAGCTACATTCGTACTTCAGATGCCTGATTTTATGCGTTTTATCGAAACAATGGGCAACAGCTGGGAATTCATCGATCTGTACTGAAAGCAGGATTCAAACCGATACTGGATGTAAAATGAGTACTTTTGCATCTTGTTATCCTGCAAAAGAGCTTTGATTTCGAATGAATCAAGACACTGCATACAAACACTCAGATAAAAATGTTATGAAACTGATAGAGAAAATTGAAATCAATTCGGAAATCGGAGAACTTGAAAGTGTGATTATTCATACACCCGGGGCTGAAGTTGAAAACATGACTCCCGAAAATGCCTCAAGAGCATTATATAGCGATATTCTTAATCTGAGTGTTGCATTACCTGAATACAATGAGTTTAAGCAGATTCTGCAAAAAGTTGCCCGTGTATATGACGTAAAAGAACTCCTTCAGGATATTCTGGTCAACGAAAAAGTGAGAGCAAATCTGCTGAATAAGGTTTGCAAACTGGAAGATCTGGATGATATCTGCAAAATTATTTCAGGACTTGACCATATACAATTGGCTGCACAGCTTATCGAAGGTGTTGAAATGCAGAAAGATACACTTACAAAATATCTTGATAACGAAAGATTCTCATTACATCCCTTACCGAATTTCTTTTTCACACGTGATGCTTCCTTTTCATTGAACGACAAAGTCATTATCAGTAAAATGGCTAATAAAGTGCGTGAACGTGAAGCATTGATCATGGAAGCAATTTTTGATTACCATCCTTCATTTTCTACCCAGACGGTAAATCCGGTAAAAATGTTTGATAAGTCGGGAAAAGCAAGTATAGAGGGAGGTGATTTTCTTGTGGTTCGCGAAGATGTTATGCTGTGTGGTGTGAGTGGAAGAACAACAAGTCATGGAATAGATGCTTTGCTTGAGTATCTGAAAACAAAACCGGGCAAAAAGCATTTAATTCTGCAGGAACTCCCCTACCAGCCAGAATCGTTTATTCACCTTGATATGGTTTTCACTTTCCTCGATGTGGACAAATGCATGATTTTCGAACCTTTGATTATGCATTCCAGCAGACATTTGACCATTCATATCACCATTGAAGAAAATAAAGTGCTGGAAATCAAAGAGGAAAATAATATCCTCGAAGCATTAAGATCACTGGGCATTGACCTTGAAGCCGTTGGCTGTGGTGGTCACAGCGACAGTTTTATTCAGGAACGCGAACAATGGCAAAGTGGGGCTAATTTCTTTTCGATCGCACCGGGTAAAGTAATTGGTTATGGCCGAAACACAAACACCATGCACGAATTACATAAACACGGATTTGAAATTATTAAGGCACGCGATGTCCTGAAAGAAAAAATAAATCTGGCTGATTATCAGAAGTATGTGATCACAATTGAAGGTGATGAACTCTCACGCGGAGGTGGTGGGGCAAGATGTATGACCATGCCTTTACGGCGAAAAGCTGTTAACTGGTAATGTTCTTTAATTTCTTTAAATAAATCGATCTAATGTGTCAGTTTTGCTTGAATTGAATTTTTGCCCTTATCTTTGTTTGGTCGAACGAATAAAACTTTGCTAAAGAACTTCCATGATTCAAAAGCTACTTCATTTTAAAAATAAGCATCCTTTCCTTTCAATTATGTTTATTGGTATCATTCTGCGACTGATAGCCAGTATATTCTCAAGGGGATTCGGAATGCATGATGATCATTTTCTTGTTATCGAACAGGCACAATCATGGGCTGATGGTGTTGATTACCTGAAATGGCTGCCCTGGACACCGGGAAACGAAGGTCCACAAGGTCATAGTTTCTTTTATGTCGGGATTAATTATGTAATTTTCAAAACATTAACTGTGTTTGGACTTGAAAGTCCGCAGTTCAAAATGTTTATCATCAGAACACTTCATGCATTGCTCTCCCTTCTCGTTATTTCCTTCGGATATCGGATCGCATGTTTGATCACCGAACGGAAAGTTGCCTATAAAGTGGCGCTTTTGTTGTCAGTTTTTTGGTTTATGCCATTTTTAAGTGTACGTAATCTGGTCGAAATGGTCACGATTCCATTTATAATGTACGGAACGCTTATCGTTTTGCGTCAGGAACTGATCCGTCGTCATAATGAGCCAGGTTACCATCAAACTTCATTTCTTGTTGCCGGAATTTTTCTTGGACTTGGTTTTTCGGTTCGTTACCAGACCATTTTCTATACTGGTGGGCTCGGTCTAGCATTGCTATTGTCAGGTAATTGGAAAGGAATGGTTTCTACTGCACTTGGATTTCTGGGTTCTGTTTTCATTTTTCAGGGTATCATCGATTGGATTGTATGGCACCGGCCGTTTGCAGAACTAATTGAATATGTGAACTATAACCTGAATCATGCTTATGATTACCAAACCAATCCATGGTATAATTATTTGCTTGTGATTGGCGGTTTATTAATTCCACCAATAAGTCTGATGCTCTTTTTCGGTTTTTTCCGTGAATGGAAAAGACAATTTCTTTTGTTCCTGCCGGTTGCTATTTTTCTGCTATTTCATTCCTATTTTCCTAACAAACAGGAAAGGTTTATATTACCAGTCATTCCAATGTTTATCATCATCGGGCTGGCAGGATGGGAACGATTCAGGGTTTCATCTAAATTTTGGAATCATAACCCGAAGATTCACAGTGCTTTATGGGTATTTTTCTGGCTTATCAATTTCAGTCTGCTATTTCTTTTTACTCCCATGTATTCAAAAAAATCAAGGGTTGAATCAATGTCATATATTGGTAATTACCAGAACATTAAGTATTTTGTAATTGAAGATGCCAACAATACAAAACTTAGGTTCCCTCCTGTATATTATACCGGGCAATGGCCTAAATATGATGCAATTATGAAGAATAATTCATATGCATCTACAGCACATCAGAAACATTGGGATGTTTTGGATAACCAACCCCGTTTTGTACTGTTTTATCAAAAAGAAAATCTGGAGGTCCGTCTTGATTCTGTCATGAAATATCTTCCGGATTTGAAATATGAAACAACGGTTGTTCCAAGTTTCATGGATCGGATCATCCACCGGATCAATCCAATCAATGCAAATGAAAGCATCGTCATATACCGCAATACTGCTCTGATTCCCTAATCCGTTTGTATGACATCAGCAGTAGCAGAACAGCGGATCCAACATCTTCGCCGGGAAATCGACAGACATAATTACAATTATTATGTACAGGATAAAAGTGAAATAACTGATTTTCAATTTGATAAACTATTAGAAGAGCTCATTCAACTTGAAAAGGAATTCCCTGAATTTTATAGTCCCGATTCACCAACGCAAAGGGTTGGAGGTGAAATCACCCGAAATTTCATTTCACGCCAGCATCGTTATCCAATGCAATCCCTTGCCAATTCATATTCCGAAGCGGATATCATTGAATTTGACAATCGCGTCCGAAAGAGCATTGGGGACAATGTTGAATATGTTTGTGAGCTTAAATTTGACGGCGTTGCCATTAGTTTAACATACGAAAATGGTCGTCTGATTCAGGCAGTTACACGAGGAGATGGCGTTCATGGCGATGATGTCACTGTGAACGTTCGTACAATCAAAAGCATCCCTATCCATTTAACAGGGGATTTTCCTGATTTTTTTGAGATCAGAGGTGAGATTTATTTTCCGCATGAAAGTTTCACCAAACTGAACGAAGATCGTTTTGAAGAGGGCCAGAACTTATTTGCAAATCCACGAAATGCGGCCAGTGGAACCCTAAAAATGCAGGATTCAGCTGAAGTATCAAGACGTAAACTGGATTGTTTTCTATATTATCTGGCAATCGAAAGACCATTGACTGAAACACATTACGAAAGTCTTCAGAAAGCTAAAAGCTGGGGATTCAAAATTTCGAACAAGATGGCCTTGTGTAAAAATGTTGGTGAAATCTTCGAATTTATCAACGACTGGAATGAAGGGCGTCATTCTTTGCCATTTGATATTGACGGAATCGTGATCAAAGTGAATAATTATGCGCAACAGGAAATGCTTGGTTTTACAGCCAAATCACCCCGTTGGGCGATTGCATATAAATTCAAGGCTGAAATCGTACGAACCAGACTTATCAGTGTTGATTATCAGGTTGGCAGGACAGGAACAGTCACTCCGGTTGCAAATCTTGAACCCGTTTTGCTTGCCGGAACCGTTGTAAAAAGGGCAACTTTACACAATGCGGATTTCATTTCTCAATTGGGACTGCATCTAAAAGATACAGTACTTGTAGAAAAAGGAGGTGAAATTATCCCTAAAATCAACTCTGTTGATCTTGATTCCCGTGAACTGAATTCAAAACCCGTCGATTTTCTTGAAATTTGTCCTGAATGCAAAACAAAACTTCAACGAAACGAAGGAGAAGCTGCCTGGTATTGTCCGAATTCAAATGGATGTCCACCCCAGATCAAAGGTAAAATTGAGCATTTCATCAGCCGGAAAGCCATGAATATCGAAGGTCTGGGCGAAGGAAAAGTAGAAATGCTGTTTGATAATAAATTGATTCACAGTATTTCAGATCTTTATAGTTTGAAATCTGAGAACTTACTTGGTTTAGAAAAGGTGTTTTATACCCTGGATCCGGAAAATCCGCTCTTATTGAAAAAGCGCAGGGTAAGTTTCAGGGAAAAGACCGTTGAAAATATACTTCGCAGTCTGGAAAACTCAAAAAATGTACCATTTGAAAGAGTACTTTTTGCATTGGGAATCAGGTTTGTTGGTGAAACAGTTGCTAAAAAACTCGCTGAGGCCTTCCCAGATATTGAAAAACTTATCGAAGCAGAAAAAGAAGCATTGCTTAGTGTGGACGAAATTGGTGATCGAATTGCAGATTCAGTTCTTGAATATTTCTCCATCGACGAAAATCTTCTTACAATCCAGAAATTGCGCAATTACGGTATTCAACTCAGGAAAGAAATTGTTGAGAAAACATTACTGAGCAACAAACTAGAAGGAAAGTCATTTATTGTAAGTGGCGTATTTACAGGTTTTTCACGCGACAGACTTAAAGAAGTCATCGAAGAACATGGCGGCATCAATGTATCCTCAATTTCATCAAAGACCGATTATGTCCTTGCAGGGGAAAATATGGGACCGGCCAAACGTGAAAAAGCCAATAAACTGGGAATCAGAATTCTGTCAGAACAGGAATTTCTTGAAATGATCAGTTAACAAGGGGGTTTTCATCCAACCATTCTGGCTTCTCTGAAAGTCGGTGTAGGTTATAATATTTTCCTTTCTTATTCATTATCAGTGATTCATGAGTTCCTTGCTCTGCAATTTTTCCATTTTCGAGGACCAGTATGCAATCAGCTGTCCGTATAGTTGAAAGCCGGTGAGCGATAATGATTGAGGTTCTTCCCTTCATCAATTCATTTAATGCACTCTGAACCAAATTCTCAGAAGCCGTATCAAGTGCACTTGTTGCTTCGTCGAGAATAAGAATTTTCGGATCGCGCAAAATAGCTCTGGCGATTGCAATTCGCTGGCGCTGACCACCCGAAAGCTGAATACCACGTTCACCCACCAAAGTCTGGAATCCATCAGAAAATGATTCAATAAAATCCAGGGCATTTGCTCTGTGTGCTGCCTCGCGAATTTCCTCAAAACTGCTTCCGGGTTTACCATAAGCAATGTTTTCGGCAATTGTTCCACCAAATAAAAGCACTTCCTGAGGAACAATGGCCATTTGACGTCGCAAATCTTCCAGATTGTAATCAACTGATAATCTGTCATCAAAAAGAATTGAGCCTTTATCTGTTTCATAAAAGCGATAAATCAGTGATGAAATCGTCGTTTTGCCCGCCCCTGAGGCTCCAACCAATGCAACGCGTTGTCCGGGTTCAATCAGAAAACTCACTGAATCAAGTACGGTTGAATCTCTTCGTGAAGGATAGGAAAAAGTGACGTCCCGAAACTCAATTTTACCATTCAAACGAACAATTTGGTCAGTCTTTTCTCCGGATTCAATCTTCTCTTTTGCTTCATCCAACAAATCCAGCAGACTATCTGTTGCACCAAGTGCTTTTTGAAGTTGAGAGTATAAATCAGCCATTCCAGAAATGGAAGTCCCCACAAACAAGGTGTAAAGTATAAATTTGAAAAGGTCACCTGCGGTGAGTCCGGCCCCCTGATTCACAAGATAAACTCCAAACCAGATCACTCCGATAATCGTTGCAAACAAACTGAAGACAATCAGCGAAATAAACAAAGCGCGTTTCTTGGCACCTTTAAGCGCCACAGCGATCACATCATTCGTAGAACTACGGTAGCGGTCCGATTCAAAATCTTCGTTCGTAAAGGCCTTTACATTGATAATTCCCTGTAATGTTTCCTCAACAATCACATTGGTTTGAGCAACCTGATCCTGCGCGGAGTGTGAAATCTTTCGAATCGATTTCCCGAAAATGCGTCCACCAATTGCCACTATCGGAACGAATGCCAGCATAAACAAAGTTAACTGAACACTAACATAGGCCAAAAGGGCAATACCACCAACAATCGTAAGAATCTGACGTACAAACTGAGCAACCGTAAAAGTGAATGTTTCCTGCAAAACCGAAATATCAGCTGAGATTCGGCTGTTCAACTCCCCTACTCTTCGGGATGAAAAGAAACTTAATGGCAATCTGATCAAATGGTTATATGTGGTTTGCCTAAGAAAAGCAAGCATATACTCAGTTACGATTGCAAACAGATAGATCCTCAAATATGAGAAAACAGCGTTTACTGCAAAAATAAGCAAGAGTATAAGGCCAATACTGTTGATTTTGTCAAGACTTTGTTGCGGATTGGCAGCGTCGAGCAGATTGCCTAGAAGCATCGGAAAAGCAAGTGTCAATGCACTTGAAAACGTCAAAGCAATGATACCACCTATAAATGCATTCCTTTTGGGACGCATAAACCGAAATAATGTAAGCAAGCGTTTCAGACCTTTCAGGTCAACTTTAGGTTTTTTGGATTCCTGTGCCATCTAATTGATTTACAAAATTTATTCCCCGATATAATAAAATATATTGGTTTGAATTTTACTTTGATCCGGTTCCTTTGACGGATCGGTAACATATTCTTCCCATACAGGTAATGACGAATACGGGAGTTTAAACTCAGAGAAATACAAGGCAATTTCTTCATGAGCCCGGTTAAGCTGTTCGTAAGGGCCTATTAATACGGCCTTTAACGCAGGACCTCCCGGACGTAAATAATAGGAAACAACACCTCTTTCTTTCACTTCATCAGGCACAGGAAAGCCAATCCGCATCTTAATATAAGTTGTTGTATCCCAGTTTTCATACATGGTGAAGGCAGGTCCGGAAGCTTGAATTTTTGATTCTTTCATAAAAACCATCAGCTCAGTCATACATTTTTGCATAAATTCCGACATGTTTTTATATAATGTACTGTCATACACAATGATAGATGGCTGTTCTTCCAATTGGACAATATCCATCGGAACAGGGATTGGTGAAGATTCAACTACTTCTTTCAGTTTTTTTAGACCCTTTTCCTGCATCGGTTGCATGATACTGCCCAGAAACGCACCAAAGTATTTACCAAAAGGATAACTCAGGTTGTGCACTTTTACAGTCCAGTTCACTTCAACACTATCACCTTTTTGTGTGAAAGTCCATTCGTCAAATGCTTTTCCTGAAGAACCCATCTCCAGTTGACTTTGAATAAATTTATAAGGCTCGCTCTGGAGGATCAGCATACTTCCTTGTCCCTTATTTGCACTTGTCCAGGTGTGCTTAGCATCGGCACCAGTTTCAGGCCCTGAATAAACTGATTTCATTGAAGGATCACTCAATTCAAATGGTCCCCAATTTTTCCAGTTCTTTAAAGAATTTACCTGTCGGAAAACCACTTCAGGCTTTGCCTTCATAACGATACTTTGGTTAATCTGTCGGGTATCAGGTAAAAAAATACCGATGAAGAGCAGAAACACTATCAAAACTAATAAAGTGATTCCTAAAAATTTCAGAACTCTCATAATTTTACGTATTAATTTGAATATTAATAAATTATGTATTTACCAAAACACTTTTCAGTCGTTCAAGAGCTTCAATTAATGTACTTTTCGGACAAGCAATATTCATACGCATACATGATTCTCCGCCTGGTCCGAAATCAGTTCCGGGATTAAAACCAAGTCCAGCTTCATGTATCAATTTGTTTTTCAATGTATTATCATCAAGTTGAAATTTCACAAAATCCAACCAGATCATATACGTTGCTTCCGGACGATACATTTTCAAATCCGGGATATTTTCGGAGATATATTTTTCAGTAATATTTATGTTTTCATTCAGATATTCAATAAGTTGTGACCTCCATGCTTCACCTTCCTGATAGGCAGCAGTTGAGGCAATGCTCCCGAAAAGATTGCCCATACTAAGATGCATATGATCAATTACCTGTGAGAATTTCTTTCGAAGTGCTTCATTCGTAATAATTACAGAGGATGTTGCCAAACCTGCAAGATTGAATGTTTTGCTCGGGGCATGCGCTGTGATCGTGATATCGGATATTTCTGGAGAGAGATTGGCGAATACCTGATGTTTGTATCCTGGCATGACCAAATCAGCGTGAATCTCATCTGAAAGAACCAACACTTGATTGCGTAAGCAAATATCCGCAATTTTCTCCAATTCAGTTTTTGTCCAGCATCGTCCGACTGGATTGTGCGGATTGCAAAGAATTAGCATTTCTGCATCAGTGGCAAGCATCTCAAGCTGTTCAAAATCAATCTCATATGAATCATCGGCTTTGATCAGATTGTTCATTAGTAATTCCCTTTGGTGATCGCGAACGGCTCCAAAAAAAGGAGGATAAACCGGTGTTTGGATGATGATTTTGTCGTTAGGCCGGGTGAATGCTAAAACTGCAAAACTGAGTGCCGGAACGATTCCGGGACTATAAACGATATCATCTCGTTTGATAATCCAGTCATGATGAGAATGCATCCAATCGATAATAGGCTGATAATAAGCATCTTCACGAAATGTATATCCATAAACAGGATGACTGGCTCTTGTCAGAACAGCCTCTCGGATAAAATCAGGAGTTTCGAAATCCATATCCGCCACCCACATCGGAATCACATCACTTTTTCCGAAAATCAGCTTGCGTAAATCATATTTCACCGAGGAAGTATTCGTCCTGTCTATGATTTGGTCAAAATTGTACCTCATTATCATATATTATTATCAACATTTTATGAAGCCAATCTCCTTGTGTCATTCGGTTTCAACAAATCACAGGCTTGTATGTTCATTCTGGAAAATTAATGAACAGATTCATCCCTGTTGTTGCGGAAAATCAAATAATTGGGATTCTTCACTAGTAAAATAAAATCTCCTAAAGTATCGCTTTCATTAAGTTCGTCAAAACCAATAAATTGTCTGATTTCCTTACGTTCAAGCAACATATCTATCGCAACAAAATCGTAGTTTTTTTCCTTTGCAAAAGCAAAGTAAGCAAGTCTGGCATCCGGTGCCTCCTGATCGAAATCGGGATGGGTAAAAAAGAAAATTATCGGACTTCGTAAGTGATAGTTTTCAATTTGTCCGAAAACAAAGCCATCATGCGCCATTAATGTTTTCCCTTTGGGAATAAGAGCAGCTATGTCCTCATTTCGCTTTGGAACATTCACAAAATAATCATATTCTGACAAATAGGAATAAGCACTTAATCCAGCAGAAATAGATCCCAAAAAAATCAAGCCAAAAAGCATAGGCTTATGGCGCAATTCAATAATATAATTCGCTGAATTTATGATAATTAGCACCATAAAAGGCAAATAATACAAAAGGTATTTATTGGTTTTTCCATGGGTGAATGCACTCAAACTCAAAACAAGCAATGAAAAGAACAACAAAATGGACCGGTTCTCTTTCCAGTGATTTTTGATTGTAGATCCTGCAGCCAGAAGAAATAATCCTGAAAAGACCGATATTTCAGCATTGTGGAAGAAACGCTCATGCTCCTTACCTATTTTAATTATAAAATCAATGAATGTAAATTGGTTTCGTGAAACATCAGGTGAATTCAGTAAATCGTTCAGAAAACCAGCATAAGCACCCGGAATATCGATAATGAACAACTGTGCAAAAAGCAAAGCTGCTATTCCGTATGCAAGAATTGCTTTCCAGTTAAAGTGAAATAAAAGGAAAAGTCCTCCCGCGGCAATAATGGCAATTCCATTCAGATGCGTATAGAAGGACAATCCGGCCAGACTACCGGCAATGGCAGTATATTTCCATTTACGACTTGAAATAAATTTTTCAAGATAAAAAAAGACTGCAAATGAAAGCAATGCCATCAACATTTCTGGTCTTGCAACAAAGGCATAATTAAAGGCCAAAGGATGAATAAGAAATAGTAGTATAATGAACCACAGCGGTTTAAAGTTTATTTTAGCTTCCTTCATGTATCGGTGAATCAAATAGATAAGGCCACCAAAAGCAATCAGAGACAGCATTCTCATCGGAAATAACTGGAAACCAAAAATCCGGATAATAAAGCTTAAAATATAGGTATAGAGCTTATGAAAAATGGTAATATTTTGTGCTTTCTCTCCAAGATAATCTGAATAAAGCAAAGAAGCGGCGTTTCCGTTTTTCGCGAGCCAAAAGGCCCATTCGCCGATGATCCCTTCATCTCCATTAAAACGTCTGAAAAAAAGACTTAAAGCAAACAAGGAAAGCAGGGAAATGAACAAGTATTTCCCAAAACGCAGTAAACGTGCTTTCAACAAATCAAAGTCGGATTTCATTCTTGCTCTCTGAAAAATGAATGAATCAGTTCAGAAATATATTCAACTTGCTGTAATTCAAGCTCATGAAACAAAGGCAGGCGAATAAGATTCTCAGAAAAAGCATCACAGTTTTTTAAATCTCTTCCGTCATGTTTATTCAGATAATAGGGTGAACTGTGCAATGACAAATAATGAAAAACCGCCATAATACCATTTTCCTTTAAATAACCAATAAGTCGATCTCTTATATCTGCTTGATTAACAACGATATAATACATATGACCATTGTTGGTTGCATAATCATGAATCAATGGTTGCTGAATATATTCTGGAGACAGGTCTGACAATAAAGCTTCGTATTTATTCCATAAAAACAATCTTCTCTGTTGGATCAGTTCAAGATGCTCAAGTTGCGCATAAAGAAATGCAGCAATAATGTCTGCAGGCAGAAAAGAACTACCGATATCCACCCAGCCATATTTATTCACTTCTCCCCTGAAAAATTCAGCCCTGTTGGTTCCTTTTTCCCAGATAATCTCTGCACGTCTTATAAATCGTTCATCGTTGATTGCCAGCAATCCACCTTCGCCACATTGCAGGTTTTTTGTTTCATGAAAGGAGAATGCGGCCAGATGTCCGATCGATCCAAGAGCTTTTTTCTCTCCTGTCTTCTTGACAAAATAACTGTCAAGTGCTTGAGCCGCATCTTCCACAACGAAAAAATTGTACTTCGAGGCCAAATCCATGATTTTATCCATTTCACAGGCTACCCCGGCATAATGAACGGGAACGATTACTTTTGTTTTCGTAGTTATCAAAGACTCTATCGTCTCAGCGTCCATGCCCGGATGATTACTCTGACTGTCTGCAAAAACGATATTTGCACCCTGGCGAACAAAGGCTTGCGCAGTACTGACAAATGTATAAGAAGGCATAATCACTTCATCACCAGGCTGAATATCAAGCAATAAAGCACACATTTCGAGTGCATCGGTGCATGAAGTGGTCAACAAAGTTTTGCGGAATCCCCAACGATTTTCAAAAAACTGCTGACATAGTTTTGTATATCTGCCATTTCCGGAAATATGTCCTCCAGCAACAGCATCATTAATGTATTGAATTTCCTTTCCGGTTACAAATGGTTTATTGAATGGAATCATTGGTTTCGGTAATGATAGATAAATGTACTGGAAATCAAACTAAACCCGTTTTTAAGATATAAATTAACTGCTGCCTGATTTTCGGCCTGGGTAACAACCTCAAGATCGGCTTTTCCGTTTCGAAAAGCCAGCGTGCAAGCTGCCTGAATAAGTTTTGAACCAATTCTGCGACCCTGAAAATTTTCTGAAACAGCAATCAAGCCAATTTTTGCTGCTTTGTTTGGTCTGGTTTCAACACTGACAAAGCCTGTAATAGACTCACCTTCAATATGAACCAAAACCTTTGTGTGTGAATCTGAAAGTGCATTTTCGATCCATCTTCTGTATAAACGCTCAAATTCATTTTCCTTGAATTCAGTATCCAACCTGAAACGTGAATATTTTCCACTCAAATACGACAGTTCTAATAAATCAGAAAAATTATGATTTAAGGCGTTGAATTCTATAATTTCTGAATCGAAATGACTGTTTTCCAATTGTTTACTAAAAACCAATTTTCGATCAACCAATCTGAATAATGGGTTAACTGGCAATGCACTTTGCGACATGACATAAACCAGTTCAAATTCTTTTGCTTCAATTATAAATTCCTGAATATCAATCGAATCTTTGATATTGATCCGACCAACAGGATAGTTGAAAAAGTCAGAATCCCAGCTAAGTCTTTCAATCATTGACTTTCTTTTCGATGATATAAATAGGGCGGTTTTTCACACCTTCGAATGTTTTACCCACATACAGCCCGACTACTCCAAGCGTGGCGATGATAAAACCGGATAAAAGCCAGATAGAAACGATCATACTTGTATACCCGAGTACGACAATATCACCCATGATCCATTTTATCATATAAAAAATGGCAATAAGAAAAGAAATAAATGAAATAAACAGGCCTGATTTGATTAATAGTTTAATTGGTTTATCACTGAAAGCCAGTATGATATCCAAAGCCAGATTCAGAAGTTTTTTCAGATTATAACTCGTTTCACCTTCAAATCGAATATCGTGCGTTACATTCAGCTTCGTTGACCTGAAACCAACCCACTTAATCATGGTTGGAAAATACCTGATCGATTCGCGCATACTCACAACTGCCTGAATGACTTTTTTGCTATAAATTCCAAAATTAGCAACCTTTTCATCTTGTTCAGATCCAGTGAGATAACCTAATGTCCGATAAAAATATTTCGAAAAAAGGCGTTTCATGAACCCATCCTGACGATCCTGACGACGAGCAAGAACAATATCAAAGCCTTCTTCTGCTTTAGTATACAATTTTGCGATTTCCTCTGGTTGATCCTGTAAGTCGCAGTCCATCACCACGATCCAGTCACCTTTGGCATGATCCAAACCAGCTGTGATTGCATAATGTTGTCCGAAATTACGACTGAGTTTTATTCCTTTAACTTTCGGATTTACAGACGAAATTCGTTCAATAACTTCCCAGGAATGATCAGGACCACAATCTTCTACCAAAATAATTTCAAAATCAGTCGTAATTTGTTCAACAGAGGAAATGATTCGTCTGACGAGTTCATCGAGAATCTTTTCGGCACGGTATACAGGACTAACGATTGAAATCTGTGGCATATCGGGTAAAACTCCCGGCAAATATAACAAAATGTGCTGAAAGGGTGGTAATCAGATTTCGTTGTCCAAACCCTCAGGTATAGGTTTACCGCGTTCTTTCATTTTTTCAATCAGTTTGCGACGAAACATCTCTTCTGCTTTAAAATATGCTGCTACTTTTCGAGCAGGCAGTATTTTTCTGATGGAATTTATAAAATCCTGTCGTTCCTGAAGTGCTGTTTGTGATTGTTGTAAACGACTATCAATCAAATTGTTAATTTCATTTTCAGTCATCATATCCAGGGATTCATTTACCTTTCTGAAGTCTTTACGTCGCTCCTGTTTTTGCTTTTGAAGTGATTCCTGGTATTGATTGTACAAGGGCCAGAATTGTTCAGCTTCCTTAGGAGTCAATTTCATTTGCTGTGTAAAAAATCCAATTTTTACTGCTTCGATCTTTTCCTTTGCTTGTCCGCCCGCTTTGCGGTTCTGCGCCAACAAAGGCACGTTTAACATGCAAATAATGATTCCCAAAAATATGATCAATAATATTTTTTTCATTTCATTTTCCTCCTCAAAATTCAAATTCTTCCGATTCCAGTAAATATTGTAGAATTTCCTCATCTGATAGATTTTCAAAAGATAAACTGTCAGAAATGAGATTCTCTGCATTTTGATAATCAGCTATTGTACTGTCGTTTAGTAAGACTTTCTTGATTTTATGTTCCGATTTCCTGATTGTATCAGGAACAATTGTGTTTGAGAATGCGAATTGCAGATTATTAGGTTTTTTAGAGTTAAACATCAGAAAAAGTAAACCGGCTGCCACAATCAGGATCAATGCAATTGCTGCCAGTTTTTGTCCGAAATAAGCAAGTCCATGCGATTTTTGGCGATCAATCTTTTGCATGAGCTTTTCAGGCAACGATTCAAAATATCCATCCGGAATATCAGAAAATGTATGCTGACTTTTCTTTTGTAAAATACTATCTTTCAAATCTTTACTCATCAGAATGGGCGCGTAAGTGGTTTTCGATTTTTTTAAATGCCTGATGATAAGTGGCTTTAACTGTACCTTCGGCAATATCCATAATATCAGCAATTTCCTTGAAGGGAGTCTCTGTATAATAACGCATCCCGAAAATTGTGCGTTGCTGATTGCTTAAGATTTTCATGGCATTCTCCAGTTTTTTTTCTTCGGTTCCACCTTGGTCAAAACCTGCTTTCTGATGAAATACTGCCGGGATCTTATCAAGCCTTATGAACTTTCTAAACTGATTCTTGCGCAGGTGCATCAGGGCTTCGTTAATAGCAATGCGCGACAACCATGTTTTGACTTCAGATTCACCTCTGAAACTACTGAGAGATTTCCATGCCTTGAGGAATGTTTCCTGAAGCGCATCATCTGTGTCGTCGTGGTTTAATACAATACTTCTGATCTGAGCGTACAGCATAGGACTATAATCTTTGATCATTTTCTCGAATTGTGTTTTGTCGATTGAATGCACTTTCATTCAGGCATTTCAGAAAAAAGTGAACCGGCTTTCACCGGTTCACTTCAAGGTCTATCTCAAAACAATGGTATATGTTTCACCATTTACAGTTACAGTAGCCAAGCTGTCACAATTACCATCACCAAAATCAAGAATACGAACAGGGCGATCGACAGGTGTTATTTCAACTGTTCCACTTACAAACCAGCGGCAACTTAACTCACGACGTAACGGATTGGTTATCAATCTAGTAAACCCTGAACCATTGCTGTTTGACGAGCTCGCACTTCCGGCAATCAAATAAACATCATCCCGATGACGACGCGGGGTATCCATTCCTTCGATCCATGTTCGTGTTTTGTTCGCAGACCAGTTAATGATGTTTCCGTTTTCGGCAAGAGTAATCTGCCCGTTGACAACGATACTGAACCAGATAAAACCTTCTTCATTGAAACCTTCATTTGTGAGCGTTTTAAGTCCTTCAACATGATTATCATTCACATAATACTCATTAAAACCATGTGTGATAACTGTTCCAGGCATAAAATACCGACCATTGAAAGTGACAATGATCTGTCCACGTCGGTACTTACCATCTCTGCACAAACAGTTTTCTGAACCAAAATCAATAGTGAGCACACGTGGCATCACAGTTGTATCTAATGTAATTGTGGCACAATCTCCAAAATGATCACCGAAGTTTTCATCATTTGTAACTGATTTAAAAACAGTTGTTTTCATTTCATACGCCAGATCGGCCATCTCCTGAACTTCGTCGAAAGTGGTTTCGGCTAATACATCAGAGGAGGCTTCGGTCGTTTCTTTTGTACCATCAGCATTATCTGATTTGTTGCAAGAGACGAATAATAATCCTATCGCCAGTGAGGGATAAAGGAGTCTTTTTACTGATTTGTTCATAGTTTTATGTATTTGTTTGTATGCATTAGATGTTCCAAAAGCAGAAAAGTTTATTCTGAATAAAAAAAACCGGTGGATTTAAGCCACCGGTCAAAGATACAAATAGTTAGTACAATAATAAACTAACGGATCCGAAGGTTTATTGCCTCTTCAGCTTCGAGTTTACGTCCGTTGATTTCTTCAAAACGATTCAAAAAATGACGCTGTGTCTTTCTATCCATCACCACATTATCAATAATAAGCTGTTTACGACTCAAAATAACAACTGAACGATGCTGAGCCCAACCACCTTCGACCAGTTCCTTCATCCACAGATCGTCCTGCAGGCTTCCGCGAGGATAGAAACTATCTGTATATGGATGTTCAGGTAAAGCAGGAAGTTCGGGCAGAGCGCGCATTTCGTACTCCATTCTTCGCAACTCTTCCTGATCAATTGCAAATCTTTCCTGATCTTGCAAGAACATTTCCTGATCTTTCAAGAACATTTCCTGATCGCTCAGATGATTGAACTCATCAAAATTTTCTAACCCGATAATTGTGTCCTGAACACCATCACTATAGTATATCATCACCTGAGTACTATCGTTTCCAATCAATGAGTCTTTAACGATGATTCGTTTATCGAATCTACAATCAGGTTTGCCATGTATAATTCTGGTTGTTGGCATGCCGTCAGCCGATTTCCGGATTATCACCACCTTTTCTCCATCGTCAGATGTTGTAATTGTATGTGTTTCAAAGTTTTTACCATCTGAAACAATGCTGTCATTAACGATCATGATAAACTGTTTCTCCATTTTACCGGGTACTGGATGACCAGTATTTTTAAGAATCACTTCTTTTTCAATTTGCTTAGAAACATGTTGATGCTGGTTTTCCATTTCTTTCTCCATTCTCAGAAACTCTTCAGGAGGAACCTCTTTACCATTTACAATGGCTTTTACAATTTTACCATCCTTCATTTCGATGGAAACATCACGCTTTTCGATAACTTCCTTATTTCCAGACTTTTTCAACGTATCTGAAACAGGCTGCAAATAGTCAGACGTGGTAAACATATTCACTTCTTTGGTTTCATTTTCACGGTCGCTCACTTTTGCAAGCAGGGCGTCTGTTGAAATGACTGCAACAAAAATAAATGCCAGTAAACTCACAATCAATTTCTCGCGAGTTGCCGGCCTCCGATGGTTCTGGTGAAACATTCTTTCGATTCTTTTCATGGTATTAATTTTATTAAAGTATAACAAATTAGATGTATATGATTGATTCAATTTAATTTCTGATAGATTAACAAGGGCATTTGCCAGAGAACCTGGTTGCTGATTCAATCCCAAAGCAAGATCATCGCAGCAGTTTTCCCTTTCCTGACGAATCACTGAGGTAATCCACCAAACAAAAGGATTAAAGAACAGCAGGATTTCAACGAATGACTGAAAAATATTCACCAAATAATCGGCTCTGCGAATATGCGCCAGTTCATGTAACAGCACCATTTCGATCTGATCATAAGGTATTTGAGCCAATGTTCCTGCTGGAATAAGGATAACTGGTTTTAAATAACCAATAACCATCGGCATACTGATTTTCACACTTTCGAAAATTCTAACTGAACGATTGATTCCCAACTGATTGCAGATGATATCAAGCCTTTGCTGCCAGTAATCCGGGCAAGCAATTCTTCCTTTCCGTTTCAATCTGTAGGTGAGCCAGATTCCGCCTGAAAACCGGATCAGCATCAGCGCAACACCGGTAATCCAGAATATGGTGAAGAATCCTGCATTCTGACCGATAAAATTCTCTATTTGGTTGAAAACATTTGCAGATGTCGTTGCATTGATTTCCTGACTGAAGGTCTCATTCTGAACGATATATTCTGAAACGGGTCTTTCATTCTGTATTTCAGATACATACAAATTATTCTGGCGTAGAAATGTTACTATCGGTAGAAAAAACATAACCAACATTCCAAAAACACCTACCAGATATCGCTGGTTTGAAGAAGAATTTCGCATCCAGCGGAGCAAAAGAAAAACTAGTCCTGCCAACAAGGCTGATTGCCAAAGTGAATGCAACAAACTTAAACCAATGGTCTGCATGAACTGGGCTGAAGTATCGAAATTCAGGATTTTCATGGGTTTTTGTCCTCCCACTCTTTGATAAAATTCCTGAGTTCTTCTATTTCTTCCGGGCGAGGTTTTGCATTTCCAAGGGCTGACATCACCAATTTTGAAGCTGAACCGCCAAACGCCATCGATAAGAGCTGGTCAATAAGCTTTTTCTGCGTTTCCTCCTCCTTCAATATGGCGTAATATGTATGTGTCCTGAAACTTTTATCGGCAGTAACGATTCCTTTCTGCACCATGATCTGGAGCAGTTTAAGAGTAGTTGTGTAGCCTGCGTCTTTCTTCGCCGATAAAATGTCATGAATTTGTCTGACAGTTGACGGTCCCCTTTTCCAGATAATCTGGAGTATTTCGAGTTCCGAGTCAGTAGGTTTTATTTGATGTTCTGGCATAATACGAAATATTTCGTAGCAAATGTAAACAGCCTTTCGTCTCATGTCAAGGATTAAGTACGAAATAATTCGTAATAATTGTTAAATCGCTTAAAATCGGCAATTACAGTTTATACTTAAATATAGTCGTCCTGAAAATACTTACATTTTTATGGTTTTTAAGTTTTCCAAAACTGGAAAACAAAGTCCAAATGTTAGATATTTTTACTAATCCTTAAACAATTCAGCATTTCAATTGTATTAAGACAGACTAATTTAGGTAATCAGGCACGGTTTTAGTTGTTGCGCACAAACAAATATTATCATTATTATGAAAAAACCATTGTTATTGTTGATTTTCAGTATCGTTTTTGTAATTGTTTCATGCAATAAGGACTACAACACTGAGAATACAGCTGCTATTAAAAACATGGATGAATTAAAGATTTCGTCAGGCTTCAACTGGAAAACTACCAAAGATTATAATTTCACTTTGTCATCTCCTTCAACCGGAATTGTTGAATTATCTGATGAGAAAGGTGTTTTGTATTACAAAGCAATGTTAACTGAAAATCAAGAATATTCATTCAAAATTTCGCTTCCAATCATTCTGAAACAAGTTAATCTGAGCACTTCAGGAAAAACAGAAGTTATTGTTCTTGATTCGGATGACATAAATTTTACGTTCACTCAATAATTTAAAGAAATTAAAGCAGATACATTTTCAATGCAAATCGAAAATTATATAGTGTCTTATAATTCTTGTCCAATAAACCAAATCACATTCAGATGAAATTGAATAAAAAGTATTATATTAAAAGATTCCAAACACTTTTAGTCATATTACTAATTTTCCCGACTTTAATTTATAGCCAATCCTCTATTACACATATCTCAACCCAGACAAATACAGTCGCTTCCGGAAATGCTTATACTACTTCCGGTGCTTCATCTTCACCTTTAGCTGGTAATACTTACAATTATAAATTTGGTTCAAACTCGGGTTATGCGGATAATCAATTGAGTTTACTTTCATTGCAATCCGCAGGTATTGGCTATAGGTACGAAGGTACTCCTGTTCAGGTTTTCTTCAGAAGAGTAAACAACGCCTCGTTAACCGGAACTAGGGATCTTTTCTATTATTTTGGTCTATTATCCGGTTCTAACATCAATCTCAAAGCTGATTATGTGGATGATATGTCAACTGCTTTTACCGGTAATACAAATATGATGCGGGGTTCTGATAATTTGTTCGCAAATGTTATTGATGGAAATGGCAACCTGAATAATATAGAACGATTGGATGTTGTCGCAAGTGCAGGTATTAATCTTATTTCAGCTTCAGCCCAAGGATTTGCTTTAATGGAACGTGGAGTTGTCGGACAACATGATCCTTTTGTTGTTGCTGTAATTACCGCTGTGGATGGCAGTGGCACACCAACCGCTTATTCAAATGTGTTGAGGATTTCAACAGCCAATTATGGAGCTGTTAATGTTGTAGCCAATCAAAGTTCAGTTGTTGTTCGTCGTGACAATGGTTCAGGTGATCTCAAAGCAAGTACAAGCTTGGGCGCACAGGGAGTGGGCGGTGTTTTTCTTAAATTCAGTGATTTTGGATTAACCAATGGACAAACCGTTTATGGATATTCAATTGGCGCATACGATTTTCCTGTTTCAGCTAGTTCCTCCGATTTTCTCAATTTTACCAATGCAACTTATTTTCCAACCAATACCAGCGGAGATACTCAATTTGGCGGAATAGATATGATTGCACTTACCGGACTGGTAAAGGAAATACTAATAAGTGGAACCGTTTATAACGATTTAAATGGTCTTTTAAATAGTGTTGTAGATGGAACTGCAATTTCAACCATCGGAGCAAATCAACTTTTCATAAATTTATTAGATGCATCAAATATTGTTGTCCAGACGACCCCTGTAAATCCGGATGGAACCTATTCATTTTCAGGAGTTCCTCTTGGCTCGCTCAAACTTGATATAAATACTGTACAGGGAACGATTGGTAATGCAGCGCCGGGAAGAATTTTACCTGAAAATTGGGTAAATACCGGCGAACGATCAGGAACCGGTGGAACAGTTTCAAATAATAACGGTCAGGCCAGTATCTCTGTTGGAGGAAATAATATCACTGGTATTGATTTCGGTATCGAACAACGACCTTTTGCCGGAACAATTACACTTTCTTCTCAGGCAAATCCGGGTGGAGTTGTTTTGGTTACGGTTCCGGCAAATGCATTCAGTGGAACAGATCCAGATCTTGGAACAGTCGCATTTGTTAATATCACCGTTTTTCCATTAAACGCGAACTCAATCACCGTAAATGGAATTAGTTATACTTCAGCGACTTTCCCCGTTGAAGGTGTTTTGATTCCAGCCAATGCTTCCGGGCAACCCTTACAGGAAATTAAAGTGGATCCTGTTGATGGTGAAACAACCATCACAATCAGATATTCAACTATTGACGATGCAGGTGTTCATTGTTTTCAGCATGGTGGTATTATGATGCCTTTTACAGGTAGTATTGGTCCGATAATCAATAATTATCCCGCTATTGGATATGGAACTTTGGGTTATGAGGACTTATGGCCTGCAAAAGGAGATTTTGATTTTAATGACCTTGTGATCGATTACCGTTTTGTAATTACTACAAATACATCAAATTATATTGAAACGATTGAAGGCGAATTTATCATCAGGGCTTTTGGAGCATCCTATGAAAACGGATTTGGATTTCAGTTAAGTGGCGCTATAAATGCCAACGATCTTACCGTTACTGGTTATGAATTAAGTGAAACATTCATTCAATTGAATCCGAACGGCACAGAACAGGGCCAGAGCAAACCGACTATTATACTTTATGACAATGCCTACAATCAGATGGCACATCCTGGAATTGGAATTGGTGTAAATACTGAGTTGTCAGCACCTTATGTTAATCCAGACACATTAAATATTCAGATTGTCGTAAAGCCCAATACCTATACGATGAATGATCTTGATATTGGCAATTTCAATCCTTTCATATTTGTCAACAAAGTCAGGTCTGTTGAAGTTCATTTACCAAACTACCCACCTACAGATCTTGTTGATACAAGTCTTTTTGGTATTTATGATGATAACACTGATCCAGCAACTGGTACCTACTACAAAACAGCTGGTAATCTTCCCTGGGCAATAAACATCTATGAATCATTTGATTACCCGATTGAAAAGCAGGAAATTTTGTGGGCACACCTTAAATTTGCTGAATGGGCAGTAAGTATGGGTGTACTTTATCCTGACTGGTATAAAAATAATGCAGGCTACCGGAATGCATCATTGATTTATACACGGCCTTAAACAAACAGATAACAATATTTTTAACCTCTTTCCATAAACGGGAAGAGGTTTTTTGTTTATTGTAAATCAATTTGTTACCAAAATTTTTCAATCAAAAATGCAGTAAATTTAAATCTGGACAATTTTTTTTAATCAAAATTTGTTTTATAAAATAAAACATGGTTAACTTTACATGATTAGCGTTTTTTATATATGGAAAACGAACAACAAAACTCTAAGATTTGTTCCTGCCTGTATTGTATTCATTCATGCAATCCATTATTAATATTAATAATATTATATCATGAAAAACCTTAGCTACAGATGCCTCCTAATGCTATTTATCATCAATGGTTTTCAATTATTTTCATTTGGTCAGAATCCTAACATCGTTAATAAAGATTATGCCCGCAATTCGCTTACATTGCTGGTACTCGATTATGGTGATTCGCCATATATGGAATACTTTCGAAGTCCTGGCCGTTTGAAAGTTCCTGATAAATTTGACGATAACAATCTGAATTTCACACTTCTGCCTTCCAATTTTAACCGGAATTCAATGATTAATAACACTAATTCGACAGGAATTACAATTGGAGTCAAAAACCTCTTAACTGCATCATTTGTAGAACCCCTGTTTCAACTTGTGAAAGATAAAAAGGTACCAAATGCCATTATTGCAAAAGAGTTCAACCGGCAGCCGGATGGATCATTTAATATGGATGTGATCTCACAAAGAGGGATGTATAATGCAGATGAGGCAGATTACTCCAAGTCACAAGCAACGATGCGAAAAGATGACGCATTGCGTGATGCAGGAGAACTACTCCTAAACAACAGCTATATCCTGATTTTTGACTATTCAAAAATTCAAACCATGACAGAGGTCTATAATGCCATGGATGCAGTGAACAAAACCCCTGTCAAACGCACACAAAACGGATATAAATCAAACGGTTACGCCTATTTATACAGAGTCGACCTGAATGATTCGGTCTATAACAACTTTCTTCAAACCATGTGGGTTGATGCCAGTACCAATGCTCAGCTTCGACAAGAAAGAGTCGGATTGTTCGACAACACAATATTTCCAATCGAGAGGATTGCCATATTTACTTTTGCTGCTGAGTCCCTGCAATACAATGCTGATCAGGGAGTTTTGGCTCCAAAAGTGCAAAAAACACCCGAACAATTGTTTGATGAAATGGTGCTCAACTCAAAAAACACCGTAATAACGACCATCGAAAAACTGAGCAATAAATTCAGAGTCACATCCCAAATCACACAAACACATCCAATTGGAGTAAAAATCGGAACTAAGGAAGGCCTTAATGTTGACCAACGCTATTTTGTTTATGAGCAACAAATAGTGAATGGCAAAGAAAAATCTGTTAGAAAGGGTGTAATCCGCTCGAAATCTGTAAGTGAAAACCGGAGCTTCATCAGCGATACAAAGGGAAAAATCGATCCTTCATATTTTTATCAGACTGCCGGAAAGAAACTGCATGCAATGGGAATGTTTGTTGAACAGAAGAATGATTTAGGTCTTGGATTATGTATCGGATTTGTTGCCGGTGGTCAAAGTGGGGTGAATGCTTCGCTTGAATATAATATCATGTCCTTGTTTAGCCGCAAATCAGGTATCACAGCCTTGAGATTGTAT